>NZ_CAJGBM010000010.1:0-104909 GCF_904426495.1 Pseudomonas sp. OF001
TCCGGCAGTACCTGCCCAAGGGTACGGATCTGTCGGAATACAGCCAGGAGCAACTGGATGCGATTGCCTACGAACTGAACATCCGACCGCGCAAGCGCTTCGGCTTCAAGTGCCCCATCGAGGTCATGACCGAGCTGATGGCCAAGCATCATGAGGCACCTGCTTCACTCCAATAACCTTGTTGCACTCAGTTCCTGCAACCGCCCTGGAAGAATTCTTGAAGAGCGTGGAAACCGCACTTCTAGAGGACGAGGCGAGAAAGCCAGTCAAGTATTCACCGCATAACATTGCACCGTGGAGTGCTGACCAGATCGATGCTGAGAACCAAAGCCTACTTAATTCAGTATCGAATGCCGCCAACGTGTATGCGATTTTCACTGCCCCCAAAGACAGCAACGAGTTCACTCTCCAATACATTGGCAAAACAACAAAAAAACTTGCCCGCCAGAGAATTCGGAACCACCTAATCACGAAAAACGAGAAGACTGGCGCAAAGCTCTGGAAAATAATTTCACATGTTCAGGCGGGTGGGGCGGTAAAGCTATCGTGGGTCACTGTCGAACCAGAATCCTTGCGAAATTACATTGAAGAAGAACTGATAAATCGGCACAAGGAAGCAAACTGGAACCGTGAGAATGCATAACAAGTCCGTCAACCGGACCGGCAAAAAGCTGCGCTTTTTGCCGTCCGATTACGTCCAACGCTAGGTTGCAAGGGAATGAACTCAGCACCAGAAATATCCGGAAGAAAGCTGGCCTTGCTTCGCTTAGTAGCTATTAGCTTAATTATCTTCATAGCAAGCAAATTACTTACCGCACTAAGCACAGGGCAAATTCAAGCGAATAGCTCTCGCATAAAATTCAACCTAAGCGGAGAGCACCTTTGGGCGGGCTACATATTTCTCTCAATTTCAGCAGGAATTTTCGTGCTTGTGTTATTTATAAATCACGCCAATAGTAGAAAATTTCGCGTCATTGCTAGATCACTAGGTCTTGCTTGGTTCGCATCATTATCTCTGGCGGCATGGCTCAGCGAGGCAACCTAACAATGCGTATATGGACTATCCCCACAAGTGGTGAGTAACCCTGTTCCAACCCTGTCGTCAGTGCGGTTGCATTCGTATATCCGGCCTTCGCTGGGCGTTGCCGCCCGGGCCACTCTGTAGTTCGCACAACGGGGGCCAAGCGCTCAATCGATCACGGGGATCATGATTGTTATCGGCCTTGTTCCGTTGCAGGACTCGCCTGTTCCGACAGTGTCGCTTTTACCTCAACCACAAGAAAAACCGCCTCCCGATTACCCGGCCCGCCGTCAGGCGGGCTTGCTGCTCTGCCAGTCGCCGCTGAAACGTCGTTCGTGGCACCACACCGCCCAGCAGATCCGTACCAGTTTGTTGGCCAGCGCCACCGCCGCCTTGTTGTGGCCGATGCGCGCGGCCGTCGGGTGCTCCGCTTTTACTCCAGGGTGATCGCAGCTGCATTCAATCGCTCGGCTTCATGGCCTTCTGCGCCCTGTCTGCCCTGGCCATGTACCCGCTGTTCGTCAGGCTGGCCGGAGGCCGGAAGGATCGGCGAGCGTCGCCGCCCTGAACTTCGGCAGTGCCATGGCGCGGCGTCTGGCCAAACCCCGACAAACCCCGTACCTTCCCCCTCCCCTTTCCCCGGCCACCGCCGCCAGCCCTTGCCGGAGCCCGCCCGTGCCTGTTTCCGACCCGCTCTCCCCGCCCGCCCCATCGACGACCAACCCGCTTACCGAGATCTACCGCGACGACTGGCTGCTGGCCGTGCACAAGCCGGCCGGGCTGCTGGTGCATCGCAGCCCCATCGACCGCCACGAGACCGAGTTCGCCCTGCAGTACGCCCGGGCGCTGAACGGCGGCGAGCACGTCTACCCGCTGCACCGGCTGGACCGGCCGACTTCCGGGCTGCTGGTGTTCGCCCGCGATCCGGCCACCGCCAGCACGCTGGGCAAGGCGCTGATGGCCGGCGAGATGCAGAAGACCTATCTGGCCATGGTCCGCGGCTGGACCGCCGAGGAGGGGCTGATCGACCATCCGCTGCGCGAGCACGCCACCGACCGCCGCGACAAGGACGAACAGCCGCTGCGCGAGGCGCTGACCCGCTACCGCCGGCTGGCGACCACGGAGATCCCGGTGGCCATCGAGGGCTATCCCGCCAGCCGCTACAGCCTGGTCGAGCTGCAACCGGAAACCGGCCGCAAGCACCAGCTGCGCCGGCACATGCAGCACATCAGTCACCCGATCATCGGCGACACCAACTACGGGCGCACCCGCCACAACCACTACTTTGCCGAGCGCTTCGGCCACGGCCGGCTGATGCTGGCGGCCACCGGCCTGGCCTTCCGCCACCCGGCCAGCGGCGCGCTGCTGCAGCTGCGCGCGGCGCCGGAAGCGAGCTTCCTCCAGGTGCTGTCGATCTTCGGCGCGGCCCTGCCGGCGCTGGACGGTCGCTGAGCCGCGCACACGCCGGAGCGGCGCGCTTTGCTACGCTCCAAGGCGAAGACCACGGCCGCCCGGACCGGGCGAGGACAAGCGCATGGCCATTTCCCCCATCCCGGTGGACCAGCGGGTGATCGACATCGACTCGCGGCGGTTCGCCTCTATCGAAAAGGCGCTGGTCGAGCTGATCACCAACGCCGACGACAGCTACGGCCGGCTGGAAAAGGCCGGCGTGGCGACCAGCGGCCAGGTGCTCGTGCAGTACGAGCGCCACCAGGCCGGCGCGCTGCTGATGGTCACCGACCAGGCCGAGGGCATGGCCTTCGCCCAAGCCCGGGCGATCCTCGCCTACGGCGCGGCGCACAGCACCCTGGCGCGCGGCGAAGGCGGCGGCCGCGGCTATTTCGGCCGCGGCCTGAAACAGGCCATCTACGGCCTGGGCTACGGCTGGATCGAGACCATCCATGCCGGCCGCTACGCGCGCATCGAGCTGTTCCGCGGCGAGAACGGCGGCTACCTGTTCGACGACGGCGACGGCGACCGCCCGGTCCGCGACAAGGACCGCACCCGGCTGGGCATCGCCGGCGACGGCACGCGGGTCGCCATCGTCATCGAGAACTCGCACACCAACATCTCGCAGTTCCGCTCGGTGCTGCAGTCGGTGACCGACAATATCTACCTGCGCGACGTGTTGCGCCGGCGCCAGGTGGAGCTGGTGCACCTGCAGCGCGGCCGGGAGGTCGAGCGCAGCGGCCCGCTGCGCTACGTGGAGCCGCCCGCCGAGCTGCTGCTCGGCCCCGACCTGGCCGGGCAGTTCGTCCACGAGGGGTGCGCCTACCCCTTCGCCCTGACCCTCAAGCGCGCCCTCGACGCCGAGCTGAGCAGCCGCGGCGACGAGCGCAGCAACGGGCTGGTGGTGCTGTCCGGCACGGCGGTGCTGGACTGCCAGCTGTTCGACTACGAGAACCAGGTGGGCACCGAGTACCTGTTCGGCAGCGTGGACTGCCCGGCGCTGATCGAGCGACTCGGCGCGGGCGTGGCGGTGATCAGCGACGAGCGCGAGGGACTGAACCTCAAGGAGCCTTTCGTGGCGGCCTTCGCCCGGGCGGTCAGCGCGCTGCTCGCGCCCTGCGTGGAAGCCGAGCGCGAGAAGCTCAGGCACCTCGACCACGCCACCGCCTCGGGGCGCACCAGCCAGATGATCGAGCACCTGCTCGAGCGGATGAGCCGGGCGGCCATCCAGGACATGGGCATCAGCCTGCCGCCCCCTGGCGCGCCGGCCGCCGCGCAGCATCCGGCGCTGCGCTTCTCCACGCCCTTCTACTACCGCCAGAGCGGCCATCCCTTCCACGTCAGCCTGCTGGTCGATGCCGCACAGCTGGCCGCGGACGAGGTGCTGCAGGTCGCCTACGTCCTGCCGGAGGGAATGCGCGTCGACCCGGCGCCGACGCAAATCCCCGCCTCCAGTCTGGGCGGACAGCCGCGCCTGGAGTGGACGGTGGTGGCCGATGCCGCCGGCAGCCGCGGCGAGATCAGCGTGCGCGCCGGCAGCCACTGGGCCTGGTGCGAGCTGGTCGCCGCCGAGCGGGAGGCCGGGCACCGCCCGCATGTCGCCGGCCTGCACGCCGCCCACGCCGCGCCGCCACGCACGCCGCACGACCACGGCGAGCTGATGTTCACCGGCTACGAGTTCCGCCATCTCGACAACGAGCTGGACCGCGCGGTGTACAGCGCCGCGGAGCGCAAGATCCTGATCAACACCGCGGCGCCGACCGTGCAGCTGTACGTCGACGGCCGCGGGCATTTCCGCGACAGCGCGCGGCTGCTGCTGGCCGAGCTGTTCATGGAGGTGATCGCCGACGAGCTGGCGCGCCGCAGCCTGGCCAGGACCGGCCAGGCCCAGGACGCCGAGGCCCTGCACCGGGCCAAGCTGGACATCGTCCGCCGCTACGGCAGCGAGATCCACCGCTCGTTCCTGGTCGGCTGAGGGCGCTCGCTACAGGCCGCGCGCCAGCGCCTCCTGCAGTGGCATCACGGTGACGCTGACTTCCGGGTCGTGGCTGCCGCCGCCGAGGATCACCCCGCGCAGCGGCGAGACGTCGCCGAAGTCGCGGCCCCAGGCCAGGGTGATGTGCTCGCGGCCGGGGATCAGGTTGTTGGTGGGGTCGAAGTCGACCCAGCCCTGGCGCGGGCACCACACCGAGATCCAGGCGTGCGAGGCGTCGGCGCCGATCAGCCGCGGCTTGCCGGGCGGCGGCTGGGTCAGCAGGTAGCCGCTGACGTAGCGCGCCGCCAGGCCGCGCGAGCGCAGGCAGGCGAGCATCAGGTGGGCGAAGTCCTGGCACACCCCGCGCTTCTCCTCCAGCACCTGCGCCAGCGGGGTCGCCACCTGGGTGGCGGCGGCGTCGTAGGTGAACTCGCGGAAGATCTTCGCCATCAGCGCATCGACCGCCAGCAGCAGCGGCCGGCCGGGCAGGAAGCAGTCGTCGATCCAGTCGCTGAACAGCTGCTTGAGGTTCACGTAGGGCGACTGGAAGCGGTAGCGGGCGGCTTCCAGCTCCTCGCAGGTGAGTTCCTTGCCGGAGTAGCTGAGGCCGAGGCAGACCTCCTCCCAGGGCGGCGAGTCCTGCAGGCGCAGCGCCGGCCGGGCGAGCACCTCGACCTGCAGGCGGGCGCTGACGCGCAGTTCGTCGTGGGGCCGCTCGAAGGCCAGGCGGGTCAGCGGATTGCCGAACACGTCGAGGCCGTCGCTGCGCCGGGTCGGCTCCGGGCTGACCAGCAGCTCGCGGGCGTGGCAGCGCTGCCAGGGGCTCGGCCGCGGCCACAGGTGGGCCAGCTGCTCGGCCAGCGACACCGGCGCGGCGTAGTGGTAGTGGGTGTCGTGGAGGATGAGGTAGTGGGCACTGTTCATAGCGACTGGGTCTGCTGGCTGGCGTCGACGTGGACGAAGAAACGCAGGCCGAGCTGGTCGGACAGCTGGCCGGCGGCGCTGGCGACGGACTGCAGCAGGGCCGCCAGGTCGCCCAGCGCCTCGGCGTCGCTGCAGGCGGCCTCCAGGCGCGCGAGGTCCCAGGCGTTCAGGCGGGCGTCGATCCCGGCCAGGTCCGGCAGGGTCGCCAGCTCGAAGCGTTCGCCGAGGATCTCCAGCGAGCGGTGCAGCTGGCGCAGCTGGAACACCGCGGCGTGCGGGTTCTGGCCGTCGAGCAGGAGCAGGTCGAGCACCGGGATCAGCTGGGCGCTGGCCAGGTAGCGGGTACGGTAGGTGATGCTGCTGTTGCCCAGCTCGAGCAGCCAGCCCAGCGCCGCCGGATCGCGCGCCGCCGGGGTGGCGAGCAGGCCGGCGATGCTCTCGACGAGGAACTGCAGGCGCTCGATGCGCCGGCCGATCACCAGGAAGCGCCAGCCGTCGTCGCGGGTCATGTCGTCGAGGGCGAAGCCGGACAGCGCGGCCAGCGACATCAGCAGGCGGTCGAGGAACTCCAGCAGGTCGCCGGGATCGACCTCCTCGCGGTCGAGGGCCTGCGCCTCCTTGTGCAGCTCGACCAGCGCCTGCCAGTTCTCCCGCGACAGCTTGCCGCGCACGCTGGCGGCGGCCCACTGCAGGCGCTGCAGGTTGGCGCGAAGGCTGAACGGCCAGTCCTTGCCGACCACCGCCTGCACCAGGCGCTGCTCCAGGCTCAGCTCCTCCTCCGCCTCGCCATCGTCGCCGTCCTCGCCCGGCGGCCGCGCGTCGGGCAGCAGGCCGAGGCCCTGGGCCACGCTCACCGCGGCCTGCAGGGCGGCGGGATCGTCGCCGTCGTCGACGTAGCGGGCCAGCATGATGCGCAGCAGGCGCGCGCTGCCTTCGCAGCGGTCGCAGTAGCGGCCGAACCAGAACAGGTTCTCCACCAGCCGCGACGGCAGGTAGGGGTCGCTGCGCACCACGTCGGCCACGCCGAGCGAACGCACCCACTGCCAGGGCTCGCTGCTGGCGTGGCGAGCGCCGAGCACCCAGGTGTCCTTGCTGGCGCCGCCGCGCTGCATCGACAGGGTGGTGGCGCCGGCGCTGGCGGCCACCCGGGTCAGGCCGCCGGGCATCACCCGGTAGCCGTCCGGGCCGGCCACGGCGAACAGGCGCATGCCGATCGGCCTTGTGCCCAGGCCGCCGTCCGCGGCCTCCCAGACCGGCGCATGGGAGAGCAGCGGGCGTTCCTGGCCGACGTAGGCGTAGGGACGCTGGCGGATGCGCTCGGCCAGTGCGGCGCGCTGCGCGGGCTTGAGGTCGGGACCGAACTGCGGCACGAACTGCTGCGAGGGAAAGGCGCCGCGGAACAGCAGCTGGTCGAGCTTTTCCAGCGCCTCCTCGCACACCGGCGGCTCGCCGCACCACCAGCTGGCGATGGACGGCAGCAGCAGCTCCTCACCGAACAGCCGCTCGCAGATGCCGGGCAGGAAGCCCGGCAGGCCGGGGGACTCCAGCACGCCGCTGCCCAGGGCGTTGGCCACCAGCACGCGGCCCTGGCGCACCGCCTCGAGCAGGCCGGGCACACCGAGCGCCGAGTCGCTGCGCAGCTCCAGCGGGTCGCAGAAGTCGTCGTCGAGGCGGCGCAGCAGCGCGTGCACGCGCTTGAGGCCGCCGAGGGTCTTCAGGTAGACGGTGGCGTCGCGCACCGTCAGGTCGCTGCCCTCGACCAGCGGATAGCCGAGCTGGCGCGCTAGGTAGAGGTGCTCGAAGTAGGTCTCGTTGAAGCGTCCGGGGGTGAGCAGCACCACCAGCGGCGTCTCGCCACCCGCCGGCGCCTGGCGCGCCAGGGTCTCCTGCAGGGTGCGGAAGTAGCCGACCAGATACTGCACGCGCAGGTCGCGGTACAGCTCGGGGAAGGCGCGCGAGACCAGCTGGCGGTTCTCCAGCGCGTAGCCGGCGCCGGAGGGCGCCTGGGTACGGTCGGCGGTGACCCACCAGCGGCCGTCGGCGGAGCGCGCCAGGTCCACCGCGTAGACATGCAGCCAGGTGCCGCCCGGCGGCTGCAGGCCCTGGCACGGCCACAGGTAGTTGTGGTGGCCGTAGACCAGGTCGGCCGGCAGCAGGCCCTCGACCAGCAGCTGCTGCGGTCCGTAGATGTCGGCCAGCACGGCATTCAGCAGGCTGGCCCGCTGCGCCACCCCGGCGGCCAGCTGCTGCCACTCCTCGGCCGGGATGATGTTGGGCAGCAGGTCCAGCTCCCAGGGCCGGTCGGTGCCGTCGGGGTCGGCGTAGACGTTGTAGGTGACGCCGTTCTCCAGGATCTGCCGGGCCAGCAGCGCCTGGCGCTGGTCCAGCTGCGCCGGGCTGCAGCGCTGCAGGTGGGCGAGCAGCGCCTCCCAGTGCGGGCGTACCTTGCCCTGGGCATCGAGCAGTTCGTGGTAGACCGCGGCGTTGCGCGGGTAGTCGGCAAGCAGGTGGGGCATGGGGTACTCGATGAACATCCTGTTGTCATGCATCCCCATGCCCCGCTCGCGGGGCTGGGTGGGACGAGGGTAGCAGCCCTCGCGACGCGGCGTCCCGCGACCAACGGCGGAGGGCGGCGAACCGCAGAGCGTAGGGTGGGTCAGCCGCACAGCGGCGTAACCCACCCTACGTTACTCACACCCTGCGCAGGTCGAGGGTCATCGGCAGCTCGCGGTTCGCCAGCGGCTGCGGCGCCTCGACGCGACCCGGGGTGTGGCCGTGGCGGAAGAAGCGCGCCAGGCGCCGGCTTTCCGCCTCGTAGGCGTTGACCGGCAGGGTCTCGTAGTTGCGCCCGCCCGGGTGGGCGACGTGGTACTGGCAGCCGCCGAGGGAGCGCTGCATCCAGGTGTCGACCAGGTCGAACACCAGCGGCGCGTGCACGCCGATGGTCGGCTGCAGGCAGGAGGCCGGTTGCCAGGCTCGGAAGCGCACGCCGCCGACGAACTCGCCGACCGTACCGGTGGGCGTCAGCGGCACCGGCGCGCCGTTGCAGGTCAACACGTAGCGGTCCGGAGCCATGCCATTGATCCGCACCTGCAGGCGCTCCAGCGAGGAGTCGACGTAGCGCACTGTGCCACCGGCGGCGCCCTCCTCGCCCAGCACGTGCCAGGGCTCCAGTGCCTGGCGCAGCTCCAGCTCGATGCCCTGCACGGCGAAGTCGCCGAGCTGCGGGAAGCGGAACTCGAAGTGCGCGGCGAACCATTCCGGGCGGAAGGCGTAGCCGGCTGCATTGAGCTCGTGCAGCACGTCGCGGAAGTCCTGCTCGACGAAGTGCGGCAGCAGGAAGCGGTCGTGCAGCTCGGTGCCCCAGCGCACCAGGCGCTGCGGCCGGTACGGCTCGTTCCAGAAGCGCGCCACCAGCGCGCGCAGCAGCACCTGCTGGGCCAGGCTCATGCGCGCGTGCGGCGGCATCTCGAAGGCGCGCAGCTCGAGCAGGCCGAGGCGGCCGGAACTGGAGTCCGGCGAGTACAGCTTGTCGATGCAGAACTCGGCGCGGTGGGTGTTGCCGCTGACGTCGACCAAGAGGTTGCGCAGCAGGCGGTCGACCAGCCACGGCGGGCAGTCGCGGCCCGGCTCGGGCATCTGCGCGAAGGCGATCTCCAGCTCGTAGAGCGCGTCGTTGCGCGCCTCGTCCACCCTTGGAGCCTGCGAGGTCGGGCCGATGAACAGGCCGCTGAACAGGTAGGACAGCGACGGGTGGTTGTGCCAGTAGCTGATCAGGCTGCGCAGCAGGTCCGGGCGGCGCAGGAACGGCGAGTCGGCCGGGGTGGCGCCGCCGAGCACGAAGTGGTTGCCGCCGCCGGTGCCGGTGTGGCGGCCGTCGATCATGAACTTCTCCGACGACAGCCGGGTCAGGCGCGCCGCCTCGTAGAGGAACTCGGTGCGCTCGACCAGCTCGCCCCAGCTGGCCGCCGGGTGGATGTTGACCTCGATCACCCCCGGGTCGGGGGTGACGCGGAAATGGATGAGGCGCGGATCGGCCGGCGGCTCGTAGCCTTCCAGCATCACCGGGCAGCGCAGCTCGGCGGCGGTCGCCTCGATGGCGGCGACCAGCTCCAGGTAGTCCTCGAGGCGCGGCAGCGGCGGCATGAACAGGTACAGGCGGCCGTCGCGCGGCTCGGCGCACAGCGCGGTGCGCACGATGTGCGCGGCGGACTGGAAGGGTTCCGGCGCGGCCTCGGCGCTGGTGCTGGCGGGGCCGTTCAGGCCGCTGGCCGCAGCCGGCGACGCGGCGGCGGCGGCCTGGTGCGGGGCATGGCGCAGCTGCTCGCGGATCGCCGCATGGGCCGGCAGCGGCGGGAAGCTCTGGTTGGGGTCCGGCGCCTGCACGTAGGGGTAGTCGCTGCTGCTCACCCACGGCTGCGAATCCAGCGGCAGGCGGTAGCCGAGCGGCGAGTCGCCGGGGATCAGCCGGCAGTGTTCCTCGCGCAGGAACCAGGGACCGGACTGCCAGCGCGCAGCGTCGGCGCTGCGCGCCAGCGGCAGGATATGGCCGACCACCCGGTCGAGGCCCTGGTCGAACACCTTGCGCAGGCGCTCGCGCTCCAGCGGGTCGGCGAGGCGCGCGTCCTCCGGGGTGACGTTGGCCGGCAGGCGGCGCTCGCGCCACAGGTAGTACAGCCAGTCCTCGTAGGCCGGGAAGGCGTGCTCGCCGGACAGGCCGAGGTGGCCGGCCAGGGTGGCGAGGAAGCGCGCAGCGAGGCGCTCGTCGGCGCCGTAGTGCCGGCCCTCGTCGGCGAGCAGCTGGCGGTCGCGCCACACCGGCTCGCCGTCCCTGCGCCAGAAGCAGTTGAGCGACCAGCGCGGCAGCTGCTCGCCGGGGTACCACTTGCCCTGGCCGAAGTGCACCAGGCCCTGCGGCGCGTAATGGTCGCGCAGGCGGTGGAACAGCTCGGCGGCCAGGCGGCGCTTGTTCGGGCCGAGCGCGGCGGTGTTCCACTCCTCATCGTCCGGGTAGTCGATGGCCACGAAGGTCGGCTCGCCGCCCATGGTCAGGCGCACGTCGGCGGCCTGCAGGTCGGCGTCGACCTGGCGGCCGAGGGCGTCGATGGCCTGCCACTGTTCGTCGCTGTACGGCAGGGTCACCCGCGGCGCTTCCCAGATGCGCTCGACGCGCATCTCGTGGGCGAACTCCACCTCGCACTTGTCGACCCCGCCGCTGATCGGCGCCGCCGAGGACGGCTCGGGGCTGCAGGCGACCGGGATGTGCCCCTCGCCGGCGAACAGCCCGGAGGTGGGATCGAGGCCGATCCAGCCGGCGCCCGGCAGGTACACCTCGCACCAGGCGTGCAGGTCGGTGAAGTCCTCCTCGGTGCCGCTCGGGCCGTCGAGGGCCTTGACGTCGGCGGTGAGCTGGATCAGGTAGCCGGAGACGAAGCGCGCGGCCAGGCCCAGGTGGCGCAGCAGCTGCACCAGCAGCCAGGCCGAGTCGCGGCACGAGCCCGAAGCCTTCTCCAGGGTCTGCTCGGGCGTCTGCACGCCCGGCTCCATGCGGATCAGGTAGCGGATGTCGTTGGACAGGCGCTGGTTGAGCGCGACCAGGAAGTTGACGCTGGGCGTGGGCTCACGGTCGATGCCGGCCAGGTAGTCGGCCAGCCGCGGGGTGGCCGGCAGCGCCTGCAGGTAGGGGTCCAGCTCGCGGCGCTCGCCCTCGGTGTAGGCGAAGGGGATCTTCTCGGCATAGGGCTCGAGGAAGAAGTCGAACGGGTTGAACACCGCCATCTCGGCGACCAGGTCGACCTCGATCTTCAGCTCCTCGGTCTTCTCCGGGAACACCAGGCGGGCCAGGTAGTTGCCCTGCGGGTCCTGCTGCCAGTTGATGAAGTGGCCTTCCGGCAGCACCTTCAGCGCATAGGAAAGGACGCGCGTGCGGCTGTGTGGCGCCGGGCGCAGACGGACGATCTGCGGCCCGAGATTGACCGGGCGGTCATAGCGGTAGTGGGTGACGTGATGCAATGCGACATGGATCGACACGACGGCCTCCTGCGTGCCAGAACAGTAACCCGGCTAGGCAAGACTTGTGCCGACATCCGCAAGCTGTCGTTCGCCGGGGCCCGAGGGTTTGGATAAAGCACCAATATGAAGCGAGTTGCAGACCACGAAAAAGAGCGCGCACAACAATAGCGCATTCGGCTCACAGCGCCACGGCCAGCGCCACCAGCACTCCGCACTCCAGCAGCTCGAGCAGCGCCCCGGCGCTGTCGCCGGTGGTGCCGCCGAGGCGCTGCAGCAGGGCGCGGCGGACCAGCACGAACAGCGCCGCCGCCACCGCCACGGCGAGCAGCCCGGCCCAGCCGGCCAGCAGGCAGGCCAGCACGCTGGCGAACAGCACACGCCAGCCGGCGCGCTGCGGCACATGGGCGGCCAGCGCGCTGCCCAGGCCGCCTTCGCGCACGTAGGGGGTGCCGAGCAGCAGGAGCAGCACGCCGACGCGGCCGAGCAGCGGCGCCAGCAGCAGCGCCGCCCAGGCGCCGGCCTCCAGCAGCGCCCACAGCGCGGCGAACTTGAGCAGCAGCAGCACCACCAGCGCGGCGACGGCCATCGGCCCGCAGCACGGGTCCTTCATCAGCGCCAGGGTGCGTTCGCGGTCGCCGTAGCCGCCCACCCAGGCATCGACCGTATCGGCCAGGCCGTCCAGATGCAGGCCGCCGCTGGCCAGTACCCACAGCGCCAGCAGCAGCGCCGCCGCCAACGGGACAGCCACGCCGGACAGCAGCCAGGCGGCGGCGAGCAGCACGGCGCCGAGCAGCAGCCCTACCAGCGGATACCACAGCAGCGAGCGGCCGAGCTGCCGGGGCACGGGCATGCCGGGCAGGCGGATGGGCAGGCGGGTGAGAAATTGCAGGGCGATCAGCAGGGGCAAGGGCAGGTTCACGGGGACATTCCGCAGGGTGGGTTGGACGAAACGGGCGCCACCTTAACCGCAGCGGCTGCGCAACGCCAAATGCTCCATGCCGGGGCAGCGGCGCACCAGCGGCGTGCCCCGCTGCGAGGCAGCCCGCCGAAGCGGCACCGGCCGTTTCCCGCAATGCCGCGCCACGCGCGGCCTGCGGAAAACTGGCACGCCTTTCGCTAGGAACCTGGCGTGCAGGAGCCACCCGCAGGGGTATGCGGCACCACAATCTGCAAATGGCCGACTAGGGTTCCGGCCCGCGATCCAGGGATCGCGGGCGGCTGGTCCGAGAGTCGGCGACCTCCAGCGAGGTTACACGGCGGGACAAAAGCCCGGGAGACGAACGACGTATCCGTTACGCCGCCCCGCTCCTGCCGCCCCAACCGACCCGGAGGAACACCATGCGCAAGCCCCGCCTTCTCGCTGCCCTCGCCGCCAGCCTCGCCGCCGCCCTCAGCTTCGGCGCCCAGGCCGCCCAGAAAGACCAGTTCAGCGTCTGCTGGACCATCTACGCCGGCTGGATGCCGTGGGAGTACGGCGCCAGCCAGGGCATCGTCGACAAGTGGGCGAAGAAGTACGGCATCGACATCGACGTGGTGCAGCTCAACGACTACGTCGAGTCGATCAACCAGTACACCGCCGGCCAGTTCGACGGCTGCACCATGACCAACATGGACGCGCTGACCATCCCGGCCGCCGGCGGCGTCGACTCCACCGCGCTGATTGTCGGCGACTTCTCCAACGGCAACGACGGCATCGTCATCAAGGGCGAGAACAGGAGCCTGGCCGACCTCAAGGGCCAGCCGGTCAACCTGGTCGAGCTGTCGGTGTCGCACTATCTGCTGGCCCGCGGCCTGGAGCGGGTGGGCCTGGCCGAGAAGGACATCCAGGTGGTCAACACCTCCGACGCCGACCTGGTCGGCGCCTTCGCCAGCGACGAGGTCAAGGCGGTGGCCACCTGGAACCCGCTGCTCGCCGAAGTGGCCGCCGCGCCCAAGGTCAGCAAGGTGTTCGACTCCAGCCAGATCCCCGGCGAGATCATCGACCTGATGGTGGTCAACAGCGAGACCCTCAGGGACAACCCGGCGCTGGGCAAGGCGCTGACCGGCGCCTGGTACGAGATCATGGCGACCATGAGCGCCGACACGCCCGCGGGCAAGGCCGCGCGCGAGCACATGGCCAGGGCCTCCGGCACCGACCTGGCCGGCTTCGAGGCGCAGCTGGCGGCGACCCGGATGTTCTATTCGGCCAGGGAGGCCGTGGAGTTCACCACCAGCCCCCGCCTGCGCGAAACCATGGGCAAGGTCGCCGACTTCTCCTTCGCCCACGGCCTGCTCGGCGAGGGCGCACCCAGCGCCGACGCGGTGGGCATGAGCTTCGCCGGCGGCCTGACCCGCGGCGCCGCGGACAACGTCAAGCTGCGTTTCGACCCCAGCTACATGCAGATGGCGACGGACGGCCAGCTCTGATCGCCCCGGTAGGGTGCGCCGTGCGCCCCAGCCTCTCGATCCGGTGCGCCAGGCGCACCCTACCGTCGCCCTCGAACGCCATGAGGTAACCCCATGCGCCTGATCAACCGACAACCCGGCCGCAGCCGCCTGCTGCTGGCGCTGCTGCCCTTCGCCCTGCTGCTGATGGCCTACTTCGGCGGCTCGGCCAGCCGGCTGGCCGACAATCCCAACGACAAGCTGCTGCCCAGCGCCACGCAGATGGTCGCGGCGGTCGAGCGCCTGGCCTTCACCCCGGACAAGCGCAGCGGCGACTACCTGTTCTGGCAGGACAGCGCCGCCAGCCTGACCCGCCTCGGCCTGGGCATCGGCATCGCCGCACTGGCCGGCCTGTGCTTAGGGATAGCCGCCGGCAGCCTGCCGCTGCTGGGCGCACCGCTCTCGCCCTTGCTCACCGTGCTGTCGATGGTGCCGCCGCTGGCCATCCTGCCGATCCTGTTCATCGCCTTCGGCCTCGGCGAGCTGGCCAAGGTGATGCTGATCGTCATCGGCATTACCCCGGTACTGGCCCGCGACCTCGAACAACGCGCCCGCGAGATTCCCGCCGAACTCTTGATCAAGGCGCAGACCCTCGGCGCCAGCACCTGGACGCTGCTCCTGCGCGTGGTGCTGCCGCAGCTGCTGCCGCGCCTGCTGATCGCCCTGCGCCTGGTGCTCGGCTCGGCCTGGCTGTTCCTGATCGCCGCCGAGGCCATCGCCAGCACCGACGGCCTCGGCTACCGGATCTTCCTGGTACGCCGCTACATGGCCATGGACGTGATCCTGCCCTACGTGCTGTGGATCACCCTGCTCGCCTGGCTGATGGATCTCGGCCTGCGCCAGCTCACCCGGCTGGCCTTCCCCTGGTACGAAGGAGCCAAGGCATGAACCCCTTCCTGGAAGTGAAGAACGTCTGGCAGGAATACGGCGACCAGGTGGTCATCGAGCGCCTCAACCTGAAGGTGGCCGAAGGCGAGTTCTGCACCCTGGTCGGCGCCTCCGGCTGCGGCAAGTCGACCTTCCTGCGCCTGCTGCTCGGCCAGGAGCGCCCCAGCCGCGGCGAGATCCTCCTCGACGGCCAGCCGCTGGCCGGCGAGCCGGACGCCAGCCGCGGCATCGTGTTCCAGCGCTACACAGTGTTCCCGCACCTGTCGGTGCTCGACAACGTCGCCCTCGGCCTGGAACTGCCGCGCGCGCCGCTGCTCGGCCGCCTGTTCGGCTCTGCCAAGCGCGAGGCGCGCGAGCAGGCCGCGGCGATGCTCAGGAAGGTCGGCCTCGGTCACGCGCTGGACAAGTACGCCACCCAGCTCTCCGGCGGCATGCAGCAGCGCCTGGCCATCGCCCAGGCGCTGGTGATGAGGCCGCGCGTGCTGCTGCTCGACGAGCCGTTCGGCGCGCTCGATCCGGGCATCCGCAAGGACATGCACGCCCTGCTGCTGGAGCTGTGGCGCGAGACCAACCTCACCGTGTTCATGGTCACCCACGACCTGTCCGAGGGCTTCAGCCTCGGCACGCGCTTGCTGGTGTTCGACAAGGTGCGCATCGACCCGCACGCGCCCGGCGCCTACGGCGCGCGGGTGACCTACGACATCCCCCTCAACGCCGACCGCCGCGCCGCGCGCGCGGCCGTCGACGCCCTGCCCGCGCACATCGGCGCCGGGCTGCAAACCGCGCTGTAAAGGAGCTACCCCATGACCGCATCCCTGACCCTGCGCCCGACCCTGTACGAGGAACTCGTCCCCGGCGGCGGCCACACCTCCTTCGTGCTCAAACGCGGCCAGGTGCTGCGCATCACCGACCTCGAAGGCGGCGCCAACGTCAGCCTGCTGCTGCTCAACGCCCAGGAAAAAAGCGAGCGCCTAAACCTGCCGGACACCCTCAAGTGCCAGCACACCGCCAAACTGACCGCCGGCCACTGCCTGTACTCGGACATGGGCCGGGTACTGGCGGCGATCACCGCCGACACCTGCGGCTGGCACGACAGCTTCGGCGGCGTGCTGAATGCCGAGGAGGTGCGCGAGAAGTACGGCCAGGGCCGCTACCAGGAGCTGCGCAACGCCTTCTACCGCAACGGCACGGACAACCTGCTGGTCGAGATGGGCAAGTGGAACCTCAACCTGCAGGACCTGCTGATGCCCCTCAACCTGTTCAGCAAGGTCACCGTGGACGGCGCCGGTGCCTTCCACTTCGAGCCCGGCAACTCGCGCGCCGGCGACTACGTCGAGCTGTACGCGCCGATGGACAGCCTGGTGGTGCTCACCGCCCTGCAGCATCCGCAGGACCCCAACCCGGTGTACTCGCCCAAGCCGGTGCAACTCACCTGGCACCGGGTGGAGAGCGACGGCATCAGCGTGCTGTGCCGCACCTCGCGCCCGGAGAACAGCCGCGGCTTCCACAACACCGAACGTCTGTATATCTGAGGACCCGACATGAGCCTCGTCGCAAGCTCCCTGCATCCCGAAACCGCCGTGTTCCGCCACGTGATCCCGGCCGGCGAACCCTACCTGTTCGAGGTCAAGGCCGGGCAGACTGTCCGCCTGCTCGACCTGGAGGGCAACCAGGCGGTCGACACCCTGTTCTTCTCGGCACGCAATCCGCGCGAGCGCTACGACCCGCAGCGCACCCTGCGCCGGCAGAACAACATCTACCTGACCACTGGCACGGTGCTGTATTCCAACCTCGGCAATCCGCTGCTGACCATCGTCGCCGACACCTGCGGCCGCCACGACACCCTCGGCGGCGCCTGCGCGCAGGAGAGCAATACGGTCAGATACGCCCTGGACAAGCGCTACATGCACAGCTGCCGCGACAACTTCCTGCGCGCCAGCCTCAGCGACGGCCGCCTGGAGAAACGCGACATCGGCGCCAACATCAACTTCTTCATGAACGTGCCGGTCACCCCGGAGGGCGGCCTGACCTTCGAGGACGGCATCTCCGCGCCGGGCAAATATGTGGAGTTGAAAGCGCATATGGACGTGATCGTGCTGATCTCCAACTGCCCGCAGCTGAACAACCCGTGCAACGGCTGGAACCCGACGCCGGCCGAGGTGCTGGTGTGGGACTGACGCGCCCCACAGCG
Source organism: Pseudomonas sp. OF001 (assembly GCF_904426495.1). NCBI lineage: Bacteria > Pseudomonadati > Pseudomonadota > Gammaproteobacteria > Pseudomonadales > Pseudomonadaceae > Pseudomonas > Pseudomonas sp. OF001. The sequence goes on from NZ_CAJGBM010000010.1 coordinate 16,885, forward strand.
GTGCAAGTCGCCAGCCACGCACAGTCGCAGGGCAGGCAGCCCCCGAAAATGGCCGTCACAGGCCGCTAAACGGGCTGGCCCGCAATTTGCTGTGTTGATTGCACCGTGCTCGCCCCGGCCAGCACGCTCCTGAATCCGCTCGCATCGAGCCTCCAACCACGGACGACCGTGGTGCAGAAGATTTCCGGCGGGACGACCCGCCACTGCATGGGGCTTCCTCCATGTTCGCCAAACTCCTGATCGCCAACCGCGGCGCCATCGCCTGCCGCATCCTGCGTACCCTGCGCTCCCTCGATGTGAAGGGCGTGGCCGTCTACTCCGAAGCCGACGCCGCCAGCCTGCATATCCAGCAGGCCGACGAGGCCTTCAGCCTCGGCGAAGGCCCGGCCTCCGCCACCTACCTGGTGGTGGACAAGATCCTCGCCGCGGCCAAACAGAGCGGCGCCCAAGCCATCCACCCCGGCTACGGCTTCCTCTCCGAGAACGCCGCCTTCGCCGAAGCCTGCGAGGCCGTCGGCATCGCCTTCGTCGGCCCGACGCCCGAGCAGTTGCGGGTGTTCGGCCTCAAGCACACCGCAAGGGCTCTCGCAAAACAGCACGGCGTGCCGCTGCTGGAAGGCACCGAACTGCTGGAAAACCTCGATGCCGCGCTGAAGGCCGGCGAGGAAGTCGGCTACCCGGTGATGCTGAAAAGCACCGCCGGCGGCGGCGGCATCGGCATGCGCGTGTGCCGTAGCGCGGCGGAGCTTTCCGAGGCCTTCGAGGCGGTCAAGCGCCTGGGGCAGAACAACTTCAGCGACTCGGGCGTGTTCATCGAGAAGTACATCGAGCGCGCCCGCCACCTGGAGGTGCAGGTGTTCGGCGACGGCCGGGGCGAAGTGCTGGCCCTCGGCGTGCGCGACTGCTCGGTGCAGCGGCGCAACCAGAAGGTGCTGGAGGAAACCCCGGCGCCCAACCTGCCGGAAGGCATGGCCGAGGAACTGTGCGCCGCGGCGATCAAGCTGGCCAGGGCGGTCAATTACCGCAGCGCCGGCACCGTCGAGTTCGTCTACGACAGCGCAGCCGCGCGCTTCTACTTCCTCGAGGTCAACACCCGCCTGCAGGTCGAGCACGGCGTCACCGAACAGGTGTGGGGCGTCGATCTGGTGCGCTGGATGATCGAGCTGGCCGCCGGCGACCTGCCGCCGCTGGCCGAGCTGGCCAAAACCCTCGCGCCCAGCGGCCACGCCATCCAGGCGCGCCTGTACGCCGAGGACCCGGGCCGCGACTTCCAGCCCAGTCCCGGTCTGCTCACCGCCGTCGACTTCCCGGTGGCCGACGGCCAGCACCTGCGCATCGACACCTGGGTCGAGGCCGGCTGCGAGATCCCGCCCTACTTCGACCCGATGATCGCCAAGCTGATCGCCTGGGCACCGGAGCGCGACGCCGCCCGCGTCGCGCTGGACCAGGCGCTGGCCGACTCGCTGCTGTACGGCGTGGAAACCAACCGCGACTACCTGCGGCAGATCATCCAGGATGCGCCCTTCGCCAGCGGCTCGCCCTGGACCCGCTGCCTGGAAGGCCTGAGCTACCGGGCCACGACCTTCGAAGTGCTGTCCGCCGGCACCCAGACCACGGTGCAGGACTGGCCCGGCCGCCTCGGCTACTGGGCGGTCGGCGTGCCGCCGTCCGGGCCGATGGACGACCGCGCCCTGCGCCTGGGCAACCGCCTGCTCGGCAACCCGGAAGGCGCCGCCGGCCTGGAAATCACCATGAGCGGCCCGCTGCTGCGTTTCAACACCGACGCCGTGGTGGCGGTGACCGGCGCTGACATCCCCGTCGCCTTGGACGGCGTGGAGCAGCCGCTGAATACCGCGCTGCTGGTCAAGGCCGGCAGCACCCTCGCCCTCGGCACCATCGCCGGCAGCGGCGCACGTTCCTATCTCTGCGTGCGCGGCGGCCTGCAGTTGCCGGACTACCTGGGCAGCAAGAGCACCTTCACCCTCGGCCAGTTCGGCGGCCACGGCGGCCGCGCCCTGCGCGCCGGCGACGTGCTGCATCTCGCGCCGCTGGCCGACGCCAGCGCCGGCGCCGCGCTGCCGGCAGAACTGTGCACGCCGCTGCCGGCGGTGCGCGAAATCCGGGTGATCTACGGCCCGCACGGCGCGCCGGAATACTTCACCCCGGCCTACATCGACACCTTCCTGGCCACCGACTGGGAGGTGCACTTCAACTCCAGCCGCACCGGCGTGCGCCTGATCGGCCCGAAACCGGAGTGGGTGCGCGACAGCGGCGGCGAGGCCGGCCTGCACCCTTCGAACATCCACGACAACCCCTACGCCATCGGTGCCGTGGACTTCACCGGCGACATGCCGGTGATCCTCGGCCCGGACGGCCCGAGCCTGGGCGGCTTCGTCTGCCCGGTGACGGTGATCGAGGCCGACCTCTGGCAGCTCGGCCAGCTCAAGGCCGGCGACCGGGTGCGTTTCGTGCCGGTGAGCCTCGACACCGCGCGCGAACTGGCCAAGGCCCGCCGCGCAGAGGTAGGGGCGAATTCATTCGCCTACGTCGAGGCGGCAACAGCGGCGAATGAATTCGCCCCTACAACCCCCATCGTCCTCGACCTCGGTAGTGACGACACCCGCCTGGTCGCCCGCCTGTCCGGCGACACCCATCTGCTGCTGGAGATCGGCGCGCCCGAGCTGGACCTGGTGCTGCGCTTTCGCGGCCATGCGCTGATGCAGGCGCTGGAAGCGAAGGCACTGGACGGGGTGATCGACCTCACGCCGGGCATCCGCTCGCTGCAGGTTCACTACCAGCCGGAAACCCTGCCGCTGGCCGTGTTGCTGGAGACGGTCGCCGGGCTGTGGGACGCGGTGTGCGCCGCGCAGGATCTGAAGGTGCCGTCGCGCATCGTCCACCTGCCGCTGTCCTGGGACGACCCGGCCTGCCAGCTGGCCATCGACAAGTACATGACCACGGTGCGCAAGGACGCGCCCTGGTGCCCGAGCAACCTGGAGTTCATTCGCCGCATCAACGACCTGCCCAACCTCGACGAGGTCTACAGGACCGTGTTCGACGCCAGCTACCTGGTGATGGGCCTCGGCGACGTCTACCTCGGCGCGCCGGTGGCCACCCCGCTCGACCCGCGCCACCGCCTGGTCACCACCAAGTACAACCCGGCGCGCACCTGGACCGCGGAGAACTCGGTGGGTATCGGCGGCGCCTACATGTGCGTGTACGGCATGGAGGGCCCCGGCGGCTACCAGTTCGTCGGCCGTACCCTGCAGATGTGGAACCGCTACCGCGAGGTCGCCGCGTTCCGCGGCAAGCCCTGGCTGCTGCGCTTCTTCGACCAGATCCGCTTCTACCCGGTGTCCGCCGAGGAGCTGCTGCAGATCCGCCGCGATTTCCCGCTCGGCCGCTACGAGCTGCGCATCGAGGACAGCGAACTGGCCCTGGCCGACTACCAGCAGTTCCTGCACGACGAAGCCGAGGGCATCGCCACGTTCCGCGCCCAGCAGCGCGCCGCCTTCGCCGCCGAGCGCCAGCGCTGGATCGACTCCGGCCAGGCGCACTTCGAGGTGGAGGAAGTCGGCCCCGACCTCGGCGAGGACTCGCCCCTCGGCGCCGGCCAGCACGGCATCGACAGCCATATCGCCGGCAACCTCTGGCAGGTGCAGGTGGCGGAAGGATCCACCGTGCAGGCCGGCGACGTGCTGGTGATCCTCGAGTCGATGAAGATGGAGATCCCCCTCACCGCGCCGGTCGGCGGCGTGGTCCGCGAGGTACGCGTGCAGCCCGGCTCGCCGGTGCGCGCCGGCCAGCGGGTGGTGGTGCTCGAAGAGGCCTGAGCGACGCGCCATGCAACGTAGGGTGGGTTAGGCCAGCGGCCGTAACCCACCAACCGGCCGCCAGGCCGGCCCCATTTGCGATGCCTGCGGCATCGGTGGTGGGTTACGCCGCGTGGCGGCTAACCCACCCTACGCCCGGGACAACAAGGAAACCGACCATGCACCACCAAATCGACCTGCGCCTCGACGCCCTGCGCGCCGCCTATCTCGACGGCTGCACCACCCCGCGCCTGCTGATCGAAGCGCTGCGCGCCAAGGCCGCGGCGCTCAACCCGGAATTCAAGCTGTTCATCCTCCTGCTCAGCGCCGAGGAGCTGGAGCCCTATCTGGCCGCCCTCGACGACAAGAGCCCGGCGGAGCTGCCGCTGTACGGCGTGCCCTTCGCCATCAAGGACAATATCGACCTGGCCGGCGTGCCGACCACCGCCGCCTGCCCGGCCTTCGCCTATGTGCCGGAAAGCAGCGCCACCATAGTCACGCAGCTGATCGCCCTCGGCGCCGTGCCGCTGGGCAAGACCAACCTCGACCAGTTCGCCACCGGCCTCAACGGCACCCGCTCGCCGTACGGCGAATGCCGCAACAGCGTGCATCCGGACTACCCGGCCGGCGGCTCCAGCTCCGGCTCGGCGCTGGCCGTGGCCCTCGGCGTGGCCAGCTTCGCCCTCGGCACCGATACCGCAGGCAGTGGCCGGGTGCCGGCGGCGCTGAACAACCTGGTCGGCCTCAAGGCGACCAAGGGGCTGATCTCCACCGCCGGGGTGGTGCCGGCCTGCCGCACCCTGGACTGCGTGACCTACTTCACCGCCACCGCCCGAGAGGCCAGCACGCTGCTGACGCTGACCGCCAAGCTCGACCCGCGCGACGACTACAGCCGCGCCAACCCGCTGTGGAACGACGCTGCGGCCTTCGGCGCGCCGCGCCCGTTCCGTTTCGGCGTGCCGCGCGCGCAGGACCTGCAGTTCTTCGGCTGCAGCGAAGGCCCGCTGCAGTTCGCCGCGGCCGTGCGCCAGCTCGAAGCCCTCGGCGGCACGCCGGTGGAGATCGACTTCTCGCCCTTCCTCGAAGCCGCGCGGCTGCTCTACGAGGGGCCGTGGGTGGCCGAGCGCTACAGCGTGGCCAGCGAGCTGCTGGAAACGAATCCCGAGGCGGTGCTGCCGGTGATCCGCGCGGTGCTGGCCAAGGCGCCCGGCGCCACGGTGGTCGCGGCGTTCCGCGCCCAGTACCGCCTGCAGGCGCTCAAGGCGCAGTGCGACCGCGTCATGGCCGGGCTGGACTGCGTGCTCACCCCGACCATCGGCCGCCCGGTGACCCTCGCCGAGCTGCACGCCGAGCCGGTGCTGCGCAACTCCGAACTGGGCTACTACACCAACTTCATGAACCTCTTGGACTACGCCGCGGTGGCTGTGCCGAGCGGGGTGATGAGCAACGGCCTGCCGTGGGGCGTCACCCTGTTCGGCCGCGCCTTCACCGACCAGTACCTGCTCGGCCTGGCCGACGCCGTGCAGCGCCAACACGCCCTGCCGCTGGCCGGCGGCAGGGCCATGGACCTGCCGGCACCGGCCAGCACCGCGCGCCACGATCTGGCCCGCGTGGTGGTGTGCGGCGCGCACCTGGCCGGCCTGCCGCTCAACTGGCAACTGGTGCAACGCGGCGGCCGGCTGGTCGAGGCCACCCGCAGCGCGCCGCACTACAAGCTGTACGCCCTGGCCGGCGGCCCGCCGCTGCGCCCGGGCATGCTGCGCGTTGCCGAAGGTGGCGCGGCCATCGCGGTGGAGGTGTGGGAACTGCCGAGCGCGGAGCTGGGCTCCTTCCTCACCAGCATCCCGGCGCCGCTGGGCCTGGGCAAGGTCGAACTGGCCGACGGCCGCTGGGAGACCGGCTTCATCTGCGACGCCTGGGGCCTGGCCGGCGCCGAAGACATCACCGCCTGCGGCGGCTGGAAGGCGTGGTTGCAGACCCGCGGCTGAAGGCTTGCCAGGGGCCGGGCCAGCACCGCATGCTGGCCGACCATCTCCGCTTACCTTCCCGCCATGACCGACTCCGACCCTCTGTACTGTCCGCTGTGCGGCCGCCCCAACCGCTGCGGCCAGGCCGATCCGGCGAGCCGCGACCAGCCGTGCTGGTGCTTCTCCGCCGAGATCGCCGCCGAGGCGCTGCAACGCATTCCGGAAGCAGCACGCGGGCGCAGCTGCCTGTGCGCGGACTGCGCGCGCGGCGCCACCCCTGCCACGACCGACCAGAACGGCTGACGCGGGGCTCAGTCCTCGACCAGCACCAGCCCCGCGCCGACCCGCAGGCGCTGCAGGGCGCCGTGGCCCACCTCCACCTGCAGCAGGTCGCGACGCGGCAGGCCGCGGGCGCGGGCCAGCAGCAGGCGCATCACCCCGCCGTGGGTGACCAGCAGCAGGTGGCGGCTGGCAAAACGCTCATGCAGGCGTTCGACCGCGTCGAGCACCCGCGCCTCGAAGTCGAACAGCGGCTCGCCGTCCGGCGGGGTGAAGGCGTAGGGATCGGCCCAGAAGCGCCCCAGCCCCTCGGCGTCGCTCGCCATCAGCTCGGCGGCGCTGCGCCCGTCCCAGGCGCCGAAGTCCAGTTCGCGCAGGCCGCTCTCCAGCTGCAGCGGCAGGCCGTGGCGCGCGGCCAGCTCGGCGGCGAAGGCGGCGCAGCGCTGCAGCGGCGAGCTGACCACCGCCTGCCAGGGCGTAGCGCCTTCGACCGCGTCGCGCATCTGCGTCCAGCCGCGCGCGGTCAGGGCATCGTCGATGCGCCCGCGCAGGCCGCCGCCCTGCTCGGTCTCGCCGTGGCGCAGCAGGTCGAGGATCATGGCGCGCGGTCGCTGACCTGGGCCTCGGCGAAGGTCGCCATGCCGCCGTGCAGGCTGCAGGCCAGGCGCAGCAGCGGCACCGCCAGCGCCGCGCCGCTGCCCTCGCCCAGGCGCAGGCCGAGATCGAGCAGCGGTTCGGCCTTGAGCGCCTGCAGCACGTGGCTGTGCCCCGGTTCGGCGCTGCGGTGGCCGAATAGCAGCCAGGGCCGGCAGGCGGGATTGAGGCGCACCGCGCACAGCGCGGCGACCGTGGTGATGAAGCCGTCGACCAGCACCGGCAGGCCGTACTGGCCGCAGGCGACGAAGGCGCCGGCCAGCGCGGCGATCTCGAAGCCGCCGAGGCGGCGCAGCGCCTCGAACGGCTCGGCGCAGTCGCGCTGATGCAGCAGCAGGGCGCTGTCGATCACCCGCTGCTTGCGCGCCACGCCGGCCTCGTCGAGGCCGGTGCCGGCGCCGGTCAGCGCCAGCGCCGGCAGGTCGAGCAGCGCGCAGCCGAGTGCCGCCGCCGCGGTGGTGTTGCCGATGCCCATCTCGCCGCCGATGTACAGCCCGGCATGCACCTGGCGGGCGCGCTCGACGCTGGCGCGCCCGGCGGCCAGCGCCGCCAGGCACTGCTCCATGGTCATCGCCGGGCCGTGGGCGAAGTTGGCGGTGCCGGGACCGAGGGCGTAGCTGTGCACCCCGCCCAGCGGCTCGCCGCCGCCGGCGGTGCCGAGGTCGATCACCTCGAGGCGCGCGTGCAGCTGGTGGGCCAGCACGCTGATCGCCGCGCCGCCGGCGACGAAGTTGTGCAGCATCTGCCGGGTCACCGCCTGCGGGTAGGCGGACACGCCCTCCTCGACCACCCCGTGGTCGCCGGCGAACACCGCGATCCACGGCTGTTCGAGGTGCGGGCACTCGCGGCCCTGCAGCGCGGCCAGCTCGATGGCCAGCTGCTCGAGACGACCGAGGGCGCCGGCCGGCTTGGTCAGCCGCGCCTGACGCTGCTCGGCCTTCTGCCGGGCCACATGGTCGATGGGCTGGCAGGGCGCCTGCCACCAGGATTCGTTCATGGTGCATCCCCTTTGAGGATCATGGGCAGCCCTGCCACACAGAAGGTCACCCGCTGCGCGCGCTCGGCCAGGGCCTGGTGCAGCCAGCCGGCCTCGTCGACGTAGCGGCGGGTCAGCTCGCCGAGCGGCACCACGCCGAGACCGGTCTCGTTGCTGACCAGGACGATGCGCCCGGGCAGCCCGGCGATGCCGTCGAGCAGTGCGTCGCGCTCGCGAGCCAGAGCGGAACTGTCATCAAGCAATAGCAGATTGGTCAGCCACAGGGTCAGGCAGTCGACCAGCAGACAGCGGTTTTCCGCCGCGTGGTCGCGCAGCGCCTGCATCAGCTGGACCGGCTCCTCCACCAGCGCCCAGCCGGCCGGACGGCGCGCCTGGTGGTGGGCGATGCGTGCGGCCATCTCGCCGTCGCCGGGCTGGGCGGTGGCGAGGTAGGTGACCGCCAGGCCGGACTCGATGGCCAGGCGCTCGGCCAGGCGGCTCTTGCCGGAACGGGCGCCGCCGAGGATCAGTTCAAGCATCGAGGGTCTCTCGGTGGGTTAAGGGTAGGGTGCGCCGTGCGCACCAAGGTGTATTCGTGGCGGTGCGCACGGCGCACCCTACGTCAATCCGCACAGCTGGCGCAGCCGCGCGGTATCCAGGTGCATCTCGACCAGGTCGGCCAGGCGCTCGATGTCGCGCTCGCGCAGGGCATGGTAGTCGGGCGTCTCCACCTCGCGCAGGCCGACCCAGCGCAGCAGCGCGCAGCACGCCGCCGGCGCCTCGAACAGGCCGTGCAGGTAGGTGCCGAGCACCTGGCCATCCATGCTGAGGGCGCCGTCGCCGCGGCCGTCGTCGAGGCGCACCGCCGGGTTTTCCAGCCCGGCGCCGCGGCTGACGCCGGCGTGGATCTCGTAGCCGCTGACCGCGGCATCCTCCAGCGCCAGCCGGCCGCGCACGTTGCGCAGCTGCTTCTCGGCCTCCAGCACGGTGTCGATGTCCAGCAGGCCGAGACCCTGGCTCACGCCCGGCGCGCCTTCCAGGCCGAGCGGATCGGCGATCTCGCCGCCGAGCATCTGCAGCCCGCCGCAGATGCCGAGGACCTTGCCGCCGTAGCGCAGGTGGCGCCGGATGGCGTCCTCCCAGCCCTGCGCGCGCAGGTGGGCGAGATCGCTGCGCACGCTCTTCGAGCCGGGCAACACGATCAGGTCGGCCGGCGGGATGGCCTGGCCGGGGCCGACGAAGCTCAGCTCCACCTGCGGGTGCAGGCGCAGCGGGTCGAAGTCGGTGTGGTTGCTGATCCGCGGCAGCACCGGCACCACCACCTTCAGGCGCTCGCCGCGCTTGTCGACCTGGCGCACGTCGATGGCGTCCTCGGCCTCCAGGTGCAGGTCGTGCAGGTAGGGCAGCACGCCGAGCACCGGCTTGCCGGTGCGCGCCTCCAGCCAGTCGAGGCCGGGCTGCAGCAGGGCCAGATCGCCGCGGAAGCGGTTGATCACGAAGCCCTGCACCCGCGCCTGCTCGGATGGGCTGAGCAGTTCGAGAGTGCCGACCAGATGGGCGAACACCCCGCCCTTGTCGATGTCGGCGATGATGATCACCGGGCAGTCCACCGCCTCGGCGAAGCCCATGTTGGCGATGTCGCCGGCGCGCAGATTGATCTCCGCCGGCGAGCCGGCACCCTCGACCATCACCACCGCGTACTGCGCGCCGAGGCGCCGGTGCGAGTCGAGCACCGCCTGCATGGCCACGCGCTTGTAGTCGTGGTAGGCGGCGGCGTCCATGCTGGTGACGGCGCGGCCGTGGATGATCACCTGGGCGCCGATGTCGCTGCTCGGCTTGAGCAGTACCGGGTTCATGTCGCTGTGCGGCGCCAGCTTGGCGGCCTGGGCCTGCACCGCCTGGGCGCGGCCGATCTCGCCGCCGTCGGCGGTGACCGCCGAGTTCAGCGCCATGTTCTGCGGCTTGAACGGCGCCACCGCCACGCCCTGGCGCGCCAGCCAGCGGCACAGCGCGGTCACCAGGGTGCTCTTGCCGGCGTCGGAGGTGGTGCCCTGCACCATCAGGGTGGTCATGTCGTTTCCTTCGGGTAATCGGCCAACGCGCGGGCCAGCCGTTGCCAGTCGGCCTCTGTAGCGGGCAGGCCGAAGCGCAGGCTGGCCGGCTCGCTGAACAGACGCACGAGGATGCCGCGGCGGGCGAGGAAGTCGTGCAACGCGGCGGCGTCGAGGCGCGGCAGCCACTGGAACAGTGCGCAGCCGCCAGCCGGGTGCAGGCCATGCGCGCTGAGCAGTTCGGCCAGCGCAGCGCCCTGGCGCTGCAGTTCGGCGGCACGGCGCCGACGGGCTCCGGCGTTGGCGCCATCCAGCGCCTGCAGCCCGAGGGCCCGCGCCGGCCCGCTGACCGCCCAGGGGCCCAGGCGCTCGCGCAGGCCGGCCAGCAGGCCGGGCTCGGCCAGCACGAAGCCCAGGCGCACGCCGGCCAGGCCGAAGAACTTGCCGAACGAGCGCAGCACGATCAGCCCGGGGCGATCGCTGAAGGCGGCCACGCTGAGTGCCGGCGTGCAGTCGATGAACGCCTCGTCGACCAGCAGATGACCGCCGCGCGTCTGCAGGCGGGCGTGCCAGGCGAGCAGCTGCGCGGGGGCGAAGCGCTCGCCGGTGGGGTTGTTGGGGTTGGCCAGCACCAGCGCATCGAGCCGGTCGAGCTGGGCGTCGATGGCCGCGACGTCCAGGCGCACCAGCCGATGGCCGGCGCGGCGCCAGGCGTGGGCGTGCTCGGCGTAGCTGAGGCCGAGCACGCCGACCCGGCCGGCCGGCAGCAGCTCGGGCAGGGCCTGGATCGCCGCCTGGCTGCCGGCCAGCGCCAGCGCGTGGCGGGCACCGTAGCAGGTGCAGGCGGCCGCCTCCAGGCCGTCGTCCTCCTCCGGCAGGCGTGCCCAGGCCTCGAGCGGGATGGCCGGCAGCGGCCAGGGCTCGGGGGCGATGCCGGTGGACAGGTCCAGCCAGTCGGCCAGCGGAATGCCGTAGCGCTGCGCGGCGGCGCGCAGGCGGCCACCGTGCTCAAGCATGCAGCCAGCCTCCGATCAGCACGACGATCAGCCACAGCGCCACGCCGCGGCGCAGCAGGCTGAGCGCCGCGGCGATGCTCTCGGCGTCGGCCGGGGCGCCCTCGCCCAGTGCCGGGCGCTGGTGGACTTCGCCGTGATAGACCGCGGCGCCGCCCAGCTCGACGCCGAGGGCACCGGCGCCAGCGGCCATCACCGGGCCGGCGTTGGGGCTGTCCCACTGCGGCGCCTGGCGGCGCCAGCAGGCCAGCGCGCGGCGGGTCTGGCCGAGCAGCGCGTAGGTCAGCGCGGTGAGGCGCGCCGGCACGTAGTTGAGCGCATCGTCGAGGCGCGCCGCGGCCCAGCCGAAGCGCTCGAAGCGCTCGGTGCGGTAGCCCCACATGGCGTCGAGGGTGTTGGCCAGGCGGTAGAGCACCACGCCCGGCGCGCCGGCCACGGCGAACCAGAACAGCGCGGCGAACACCGCATCGCTGCCGTTCTCCAGCACCGACTCGGTGGCGGCGCGGGCCATGCCGTGCTCATCGAGCGCGGCGGTATCGCGGCTGACCACCCGGGCCACGCCGGCGCGCGCCGCCGGCAGGTCGCCGCGGCGCAGGGCGTCGAGCACCGGCAGGGCGTGCTCGTGCAGGCTGCGCAGGCCGAGCGCGGCGTACAGGGCGAGGATCTCCAGCGCCCCGCCGAGCAGCGGCAGCTGCACCAGCAGCCAGGTCAGCAGGGTGAGCGGCAGCACCGCCAGGCACCAGGCGGTGACGCCGTGACTGCGCCAGCCGCCGCCATGGGCGTTGAGGCGCGCCTCGAGACGCTCGGCCAGGCGGCCGAACAGCACCAGCGGATGCCAGCGGCGCGGCTCGCCGAGGGCGACGTCCAGCGCCACCCCGGCCAGCAGGGACAGCCCAAGGCTCATGGCTGCTGCCCCCAGTGGTTCTCGTAGAGCATCCCGGCCAGCGGCTTTTCCTCGGCCCAGCCCTCCTCCACCAGCATCGGCCGCGGGTAGAACTCGCGGACCGGGCCGAGGCACAGCAGTGCCAACGGCTCGGCGCCCTCCGGCAGGCCGAGCAGTCCGGCCAGCGCGAGCGGGTCGAACAGCGACACCCAGCCCATGCCCAGCCCTTCGGCGCGGGCGGCCAGCCACAGGTTCTGGATCGCGCAGGACAGCGAGGCCAGATCCATCTGCGGCAGGGTGCGGCGGCCGAAGATGAAGCGCTCGCGGCCGTCCATCAGGCAGGCCACCAGCAGCTCGGCGCTGTCCTCGACGCCCTCGACCTTGAGGCGCATGAACTCCTCGCTGCGCTCGCCGAGGGCCTCGGCGGTGCGCAGGCGCTCGGCCTCGACCAGCGCGCGGATCTGCCGGCGCAGTTCCACCGAGGTGATGCGGATGAAGCGCCACGGCTGCATCAGGCCGACGCTGGGCGCGTGGTGCGCGGCGTCGAGCAGGCGCGCCAGCAGCTCGGGGGCCACCGTGCCGCCGCTGAAGTGGCGCATGTCGCGGCGCTCGGCGATGGCGCGATAGACCGCGGCGCGCTCGGCCGCGCTGAAGGCGTGGGGATTGTCAGGGGACGCTGGGGTGGTCTGGTCGGTCATGGGCGGATTGGGCGCCGGCGCAGGGCCGGCAAGATCTCCAGGTGATTCACGGGCGCAGCAGCGCGACTGCTGCGCGTGGTGCCGAGGGCAGGTAGAAGTGGATGTAGCTGGCGGTCAGCCGGCCACTGCGGTACACCGGCTCGCGGGCGCGCCGGTAGTTGGGGCATTCGCCGTGGGCGATGGGCTCCAGCGTGCACTCCATGCGCGAGTGGTGGTAGCTGTGCCCGCGCAGGCGCTCGCCGTCCAGCTCGACCTCCTGCATGGCCAGGGTCACCAGCCTGGGCTGCATCTGCGCCTCGCCCGGCAGCAGGCCGAGCAGTTCGCCGCGGGTGCCACCCAGGTCGGTCAGGCCGTCGAGCAGGTAGAGCATGCCGCCGCACTCGGCGAGGATCGGCTTGCCGGCGGCATGGTGGGCGCGGATCGCCTCGCGCATCGCCAGGTTGCCGGCCAGTTGCTGCAGGTACAGCTCCGGATAGCCACCCGGCAGGTACAGGCTGTCCACTGCCGGCAGTTGCCGGTCGTCGAGCGGCGAGAAGAATACCAGCTCGGCCCCCAGCGCGCGCAGCAGGTCGAGGTTGGCCGGGTAGACGAAGGCGAAGGCGGCGTCGCGGGCCACACCGATGCGCACGCCGCGCAGCAGCGGCGAGTGGCCGAACGGCTCGGGCACGGCGAACCCGACCGGCGCCGGCAGGCGCAACTCGGCACTCGCGGCCAGCGCCGCGGCGGCAGCGTCCAGACGGGCATCGAGGTCGGCCAGCTCGGCCGCCTGCACCAGCCCCAGGTGACGGCTGGGCAGCTCGATGGCGGCGTCGCGCGGCAGCGCGCCGAACCAGCGCAGGTGCGCCGGCAGGCAATCGCGCAGGATCTCGCCGTGGCGCGCGCTGCCGACCCGGTTGGCCAGCACGCCGGCGAACGGCAGGTCGCTCTGGTAGCTGGCCAGGCCGTGGGCGATGGCGGCGAAGGTCTGCGCCATCGCCGAGCCGTCGATCACCGCCAGCACCGGCACGCCGAAGCGCCGCGCCAGGTCGGCGGCCGAAGGCGTGCCGTCGAACAGGCCCATCACCCCCTCGATGAGGATCAGGTCGGCCTCGCCTGCCGCCTGCCACAGGCGGCGCCGGCACTCCTCTTCGCCGACCAGCCAGAGGTCCAGCGCATCCACCGGCGCGCCGCAGGCGCGGGCGAGAATCATCGGGTCGAGGAAGTCCGGCCCGCACTTGAACACCCGCACGCGCCGCCCCTGGTTGACGTGGTGGCGGGCCAGCGCGGCAGTGACGGTGGTCTTGCCCTGCCCGGAGGCGGGAGCGGCGATCAGCAGCGCGGGACAGTGGCGCACGTCCATCAGAACTCCACTCCCTTCTGCGCCTTCACCCCGGCCTGGAAGGCGTGCTTGACCAGGCCGATCTCGCTGACCGTGTCGGCCGCTTCGATCAGCCCGGCCGGCGCACCGCGGCCGGTGACTACCACGTGCTGCAGCGGCGGGCGCGCGGCGATATCCGCCAGCACCCTGTCCAGCGGCAGATAGCCGTACTTGAGGGCGATGTTCAGCTCGTCGAGCACCACCAGGGCGACCTGCGGGTCCTGCAGCAACGCGCGGGCCACCGCCCAGGCCTCTTCGGCTTTCTCGATGTCGCGCTGGCGGTCCTGGGTCTCCCAGGTGAAGCCCTCGCCCATCACGAAGTAGCGCACCTCCTCGGGGAAGCGGCGGAAGAAGGCCTCCTCGCCGGTGCTCGCCGCGCCCTTGATGAACTGCACCACGCCGGCCCTGAGGCCGTGGCCGAGGGTGCGCGCCAGCATGCCGAAGGCGGCGCTGCTCTTGCCCTTGCCATTGCCGGTGTTGACCAGCAGCAGGCCGCGCTCGGCATCGGCCTCGGCGATCCTGGCATCGACCACCGCCTTCTTGCGCTGCATGCGCGCCTTGTGCCGCTCGTCGCGCGCCAGTTCGTCCTGAGTGCTCATCGGCTCGCCTCCAGGCCACGGGCCTGCTTCCAGGCATGAGCGGCGGCCAGCAGCAGCGCGGCCGCGCCGACGTACAGGGCCAGCGCCTGCAGCGACTGCGGGTAGTAGGTGGCGATGCGCGGCAGGAAGCCGGCCAGGGTCGCCTCGGGGTAGCGACCGGAGAAGAACCAGAAGCCGCCGCTGGACAGCAGGTGGCAGGCGAAGCTGGAGGCGAGCAGGCAGGCCAGCAGGCGCGGCGGCGCCGCGAGGTCGTCGCGGTGCCAGCCGGCATAGACCCGGCCGCCGAACCACAGCGCAGCGTAGGCCGGCAGCAGCAGCCAGTAGGCCGGGGTCACGCACCAGTTGCTCGCCCCGCCCCAGGTCACGGCGACGAGATCGAGGGCGACCGCCTCGAGGAACAGCGCCGGGAAGGCCAGGCGCGCCGGCAGCAGCGCGCCGGCGAGGAAGAACACCGCCCAGGAGGCGCTGGGCAGGTCGAGGTCGCCGAAATGGTGGCCGCGGGTCATGGCCAGCAGTGCGGCCAGGACGATGCCGATGGCCAGGCGGCAGCGGGGGGAAAGGTCGAGCATGGTGGAACTCCTCGGGTAGATGGCATCGGATGGTGTAGCTGGCGCTGCAAAATGTCGGCGCCGTGCTGGGTTTACAACAGCTGCGGGGAAAACCTCTGCCCTGCCAGCGCCCCTGTCTCAGAGCGCCTGGTAGCGCACTGTGAAGTACACCGCCTGGCCCGGCTGGTTGTAGCCGGCGGCGGTCTGGTAGTCGGCGTCGAGCAGGTTGCTCACCCGCGCCTGCAGGCGCCACTCGTCGTCGAGGCGGTACTCGCCGCGCAGGTCGAGGCTGGCGTAGCCGGACAGTTCGCTCTGGTTTTCCAGATCGTCGTAGGCCGAGTCCCGCGCGTAGAGCGTGCCGCCCACGCTGACACGACCGAAGGCGCGGTCGACGTCGAGGTTGAAGGTCTGCCCGGGGCGCCGGCTGAGATCCTTGCCGTAGTAGGCAATGCCGGAGCGGCTGGAGCGCCTGGAGCGGTTTTCGGCGTCCATCAGGCTGTAACCGGCAGTCCACTCCCAGCCGCGCAGGTCGCTGCCGACCTGCAGTTCGAGGCCGCGGATGCGCGCCTCGTCGACCCCTTGCGCCAGGCTTGCACCGTTGACGCGCACGCTGCTGATCAGATCGTCGACCCGGGTCCGGTACACGCTGGCCGTCCAGTGCCCCCAGCCGGGGCTGCCGTTCAGCCCCAGCTCGACAGTCCGCGATTTCTCCGCATCCAGCGCGGGGTTGCCGTAGCCGGGGTAGTACAGCTCGTTGAAGGTCGGCGCCTTGAAGGCCGTGCCGTAGCTGGCATGGACGCGCAGCGTCGGGCCCAGGGCGTAACCCCAGGCGGCGCTGCCGGTATCGTGATCGCCGAACTGCTGGTTGTCGTCGCGGCGCAGCGCCAGCTGCCAGTCGTGGCGCCCCGCCCCGCCGAGGTACTGGGCGAAGTAGCCGTCGTTGTCGCGCGAGTCCTCGGCGTAGCTCCTGGTGCTGTCGATCTCGTCGTGCTGGTGGTCGACGCCCAGCACCAGGGTATGGCCCGCGGCCAGGGTCACGTCGTTCTGCCAGGACAGCGAGTCGCGACGGGTGTCGTAGCGCGAATTGAAGCCACCGTCCTCGAAGGCGTCCGACCGGTCCTCGCTGCGCCCGGCCTGCAGGGTGACCAGCCAGGGCTCGAGCGGGGCAAGGCGTGCGCGCAGGCCGGCGACCTTCTGCACCCCCTCGGTATAGGCGTCCTCGCCCGTGGTGCTGTCGAAATCGTTGTGCGACTCGGCCTGCAGGAAGCTGCCGTCCAGTTCCAGGCCGTTGGCGAAGCGGTGGCCGGCGCGCAAGGAGCCGGACAGGTTGCGGTAGCCGTCGCTGTCGTCCTCGTAGCCGCTGGCGCCGCGCGGCTTGACGTTGATGCCGTCGGTGTCGCTGGACGAGACGCCGAGGCTGAACCAGCTCGCACCGGAGCGCCCGGACAGCCCGGCGCTGCCGCTGTGACTGTCGTGGGTGCCCGTGCCCGCCGAGAGGAACGGCCGCAGGCCGGCGCCGCCGTCCCGGCGCGTGAAGATCTGGATCACCCCGCCGATGGCTTCCGAACCGTACAGGCTGGAGCGCGGACCTCGGACGATCTCGATGCGCTCGATCAGCTCCACAGGCAGATCCTGGAAGGCGGCACTGCCGCTGGTGGCCGAACCGACCTTGATGCCGTCGATCAGCACCAGCACGTGGTCGGACTCGGTGCCGCGCAGGAACAGCGAGCTGCTCTTGCCCGGGCCGCCGTTGTTGGCCAGCGTCACGCCCGGCACGCCGCGCAGCAGCTCGGGCAGCGAGGCGGCCTGGCGGCGCTCGATTTCGGTGCGCCCGATCACCGTCACGGAGGCCAGTGCGTCGCTGGCCGTCTGCGTCGTGCGGCTGGCAGTCACCAGCAGGGGCTCGACCGACAGCGCTTCGTGCGCCAGGACGGGAATGGAGGAAAGACTACACAGCACGACGATTGTCGGCCGCAGAAGGGCATGTCTCATCGATCACTCTCTGCATCGCGCTCACCCGCGCGATTGGCTTGCGAAGGCATGCAGAGGACCGGACGACGAACGGACAGCAGGACACGCAGGCCGCCCACCCGACGGGTAGCGCCCTCCGCGATACCGTGGATGCGACAGGCCGGTCTCCGGGCTTGCGAGCGGAACCCGAGGGTTCCCGAATCCACGCCTTCCCGTGTCTGGACACAGTGGCCTGGCAGTTGGCGGACGCCTCTGGAGCGTCGCTCATCTGCCGGTGTGGCTTCTCGACTCGCCTACCGTTGCGGGGGCAGCGCCGGCTTGGTATCAAAATTGCAATGAAAGAATCATTACATATACGCACCGGCTTCCCTGTTTCACCCCTCCGAGTCTGGACTGGGGGGCACCTGAAGCAGGTGGCGCAGGTTAGAGACTTGCCGGACGGGCGTCAAACTTTCCGCCCCTCCCGCGCGACTCTCCCGGCCCGGAACGAAATTGCCAAACAGTTCACAAAACCGAGGCTTCGCGAAAAAGCCCACAAGCGGACTATGGCCTTTACTGCGACATCGTGATACTGAAAGCCCACGCACCTTCGCGTGGGGCTTACAGAACAAACCACTAAAAGTAAGTCGAAACGTTTACAGCAAGGATAACCTTCATGGGATTCGTCATTTCCTGGTCGCCCGAGTACGCCACGGGCATCGATATCATCGACGAGCAGCACAAGCGCATCTTCGAATATCTGTCCGAGATCGATCACGCCATCAAGGCCCAGTCGACCAGCGAGGTCGAGTACGTGATCAAGGCCCTGCTCGACTACGCCATCTCGCACAACACCTTCGAGGAAAGCCTGATGGAAAAGGCCGGCTATCCGATGCTGGACGCCCACCATCAGGTGCATGAAGCCTTCAAGACCCGCGCCGAAGCCTACGGCCAGCGTCTGAGCAACGGCGAAGACCACTTCCGCCTGGCCCGCGAAGTGCGCACCGACATCGGCCTGTGGCTGACCAACCACATCAAGCGTGACGACAAGCACTACGTGCCCTTCGTCAAGAAGAGCCTGGACGGCGGCTTCGTGTCGCGCATGCTCGGCAAGTTCTTCGGCTGATCGCCTTGGCGGCGATCGACCAGGCCTGCAGGCCGGCTACCAGACCGGACCTGCAGCGCAGGCAGTAGCAGTCCCCGATAACAACAATAAAAGAGACGAACACCCATGCCATCCAGCCAACTCCGGCCTGCCATACACATCCACACCTCCAGGGGAGGCCTGACTCAGGGAACGAGCAACAACCCCAGCACCTGATATCCATCCAACCGCACGGACCACGAGGACGTGCGTGCCCGGTCAGGCTGACGCCTGTCACCGATGGCTACCGGCGAGCAGGACGAGCGCCGGCGGAAGATATGCAGGGCACCACGCCAGCGCGATTCAAACGTTCACAGGACAAGGGATCTACGCCATGAGCTTTGTCATTTCCTGGACAGCAGAATTCGAAACCGGCATCGATATCATCGATGAGCAGCACAAGCGCATCTTCGAGTATCTGGAGGAGATCGACCACGCGATCAAGACGCGCAACGCCGACGAAGTCGAGCACGTCATCAAGTCGCTGATCGACTATGCCATCTCCCACAACACCTTCGAGGAAAGCCTGATGGCCAAGGCCGGCTACCCGATGCTGGAGGCCCATCACCAGGTGCACGAGGCCTTCAAGGCCCGCGCCCACGCCTACCACGAGCGTCTGGGCAAGGGCGAGGAAACCTTCCGGGTAGCCAAGGAAGTGCGCACCGACATCGGCCTGTGGCTGACCAACCACATCAAGCGCGACGACAAGCACTACGTGTCCTTCGTCAAGCGCAACATCGAGGGCGGCTTCGTCGCCCGCATGCTCGGCAAGTTCTTCGGCTGAACGCCACAAAGGTCCAGCAGACAAGAGGGCCGGTCGCGAGACCGGCCCCTTCGTTCAGACAGGCATAGCCTCAGTTGGCGACCAGCCGCTCGCGATTCTTTTCCAGCGTCGCCGCACCGATGCCCTTCACTTCCAGCAACTCGTCCACCGAGGTGAACGCGCCATTGGCCTCGCGATACTCGACGATGGCGCGGGCCTTGGCCTCGCCGATGCCGTTCAGCTCGCGCGCCAGGGTTTCCGCGTCGGCGCTGTTCAGATCGACCTTGGCCAGCGGCGCTTCGGCCGTCGCCTGAACCGCCACCGGCGGGGCGGCAGACGCCGGTGCCTCGGCAGCCGAGGCCAGCGTGGAGAATCCGGTGAGCAGGGCGAACAGCAGGGAGGAAACACGCAGTTTCGACATGATCGACACTCCTTGTGTCAGTGACGGGGTACCGCCGCGATCCTGGCGGCCCATCGACACTAGGCCATGGCAACGCAATCGCCAATAACCCATGCGACATGAAGGGCCTTTTTTTTGCAGCGGGGCGACGCAGTCGACATTTGCCGCACACCGCTGGCGCGCGTTCAGGAGGCAGGGGAACGCCGCCGGTAGCGCACCTGCGGGTGGTTGCCGACGCGGCGCACTTCGAACAGGTCGATGGCGGCGAACAGGTCGATCAGCCGCGAATAGCCGTAGTTGCGCGGCTCGAAGGAGGCCTGGTTGGCAATGCGCGAGCCGACCAGGCCGAGCGGCGCCCAGCCATCGTCGTCGGCGGCGTACAGCACCGCGTTGCGCAGCAGGCTCATCAGCTTGCTGTCACCCTTGAGCTGGGATGCGCTGCGCCGGCTGACCAGCGCCACCGCCGGCGGCACGCAAGCCACCCCCTCCTCCTCGGCCTCGGCGGGGTTGGCGCTGGTGCCCAGCGGCTGGATGGTCACCTCCACCGGCATGTCGTCGAGGTAGACGAAGCGCGAGCAGGCGTTGACGTAGGGTTCCGGCGACTTGCGCTCGCCGAAGCCGATCACCTGCTTGCCGTCGGCGCGCAGGCGGGTGACCAGCGGGGTGAAGTCGCAGTCCGAGGACACCAGGCAGAACACCTCGACCGGCTTGCCGTGCAGCACGTCCATGGCGTCGATGGCCATCGCCATGTCGGTGGCGTTCTTGCCCTTGACCAGGTCGAACTGCTGGATGGGCTGGATGGCGTGCTCGTGCAGCACCTGCACCCAGGACTCCAGCCGCGGGCTCTTCCAGTTGCCGTAGGCGCGGCGGATGGACACCACGCCGAGCACCGCCAGCTCGGCGAGGATGCCCTCGATCTTGCGGCTCGGCGAGTTGTCGGCATCGATGAACAGCGCTACGCGGACATTCTGCACGGGGCTGCCCTCATCCCGCGGTCGATGCCTTCAGCCTAGCCCTTGAGCGCCTTCTTCGGGTAGATGTCGTAGCGGCTGGACTTGCCCTCCAGCTGGTACGAGGGCCTGGGGCCGTCGATGCACGGCGCCTTGCGCGGGCGCTTGACCACCACCCGATGGCTGGCCAGCGCCAGCGCCGCCGCGAGCAGCGCCGGGGCGTCGAGGTCGTCGCCGACCAGCGGGCGGAACAGGCGCATCTCCTTCTTCACCAGCGCGCTCTTGTCGCGGTGCGGGAACATCGGGTCGAGGTAGATCACCTGCGGCGGCTCGCCTGCCCAGCCCTGCATCAGCTCCACCGCGTTGCCGGTCAGCAGCTGCATCTGCGCGACGATCGGCGCCACCTCGGGGTCGCGGGCGGCGCGCTCCAGGCCGTCCTCGAGCAGCGCGGCGACCAGCGGCTGGCGCTCGATCAGGGTCAGCGCGCAGCCGAGGCTGGCCAGCACGAAGGCGTCGCGCCCCAGGCCGGCGGTGGCGTCGAGGATGCGCGGACGCACGCCGCTCTGGATGCCGACTGCCTTGGCGATCATCTGCCCGCTGCCGCCGCCGAACAGACGGCGATGGGCGCTGGCGCCCTCGACGAAGTCGACGCGCACCGGACCCGGAGCATCCGGGCCGAGGTCGACCAGCTGCAGGCCGGCGTCGCCCAGCTGCAGGGCGAACTCGGCCTCGCCCTCCTCCGCCAGTCCGAGCCGGGTCGCCCACTGATGGGCGGCCGCGGCATGGGCGGGACTCAGGGCTTCGACGCGGACACGGGCGGGGCTGGCGGACATCGGGGCTACCGGGCAGGGGAAAGGGGCCGCCATTCTGCCAAAGATCGCCTTAGCGCGCAGGCGCGCGGCCGAGCAGCACCCAGGCCACCCCGCCGAGCAGCAGCGCCGCGGCCAGCAGCAGGCGCGTCCCGAAGGGCTCGCCGAGCAGCAGCACGCCGAGCAGCGCGGTGATCAGCGGCACGCTGAGCTGCACGGTGGCCGCCTGGGTGGCGCGCAGCGCCGGCAGCACCGCGTACCACAGGGCATAGCCACAGCCCGAGGCCAGCGCGCCGGAAAGCAGCGCGTAGAACACCCCGGCGCCGTCCAGATGCGCCCAGGGCAGGCCGGCAAGGCCGAGCAGCAGGGCCAGCGGCAGGCAGCGCAGGAAGTTGCCGGCGGTGCTGCCCGTGGCGTCGCCCGCACCGCGGCCGCGCAGCGAGTAGACGCCCCAGGCCACCCCGGCCAGCAGCATGGCCAGCGCCGGCAGCGCCGCCGGCGCGCTGGCGCCGGGCAGCAGCAGCACGGCCAGCCCGGCACCGGCCAGCAGCAGGCCGCAGCCCTGTCCCGCCGTCAGCCGCTCGCCGCGACACAGTCCCCAGAGGATCATGCTGGCCTGCACCGCGCCGAACAGCAGCAGCGCACCAGTGGCGGCGGACAGCTGCAGGTAGGCCCAGGAAAAGCCCGCTGCATAGGCGAACAGGGCCAGCGCCGACGGCCAGTTGCCCGCCAGCGGACTGGCGGCGCCCGCGCGCAGCCGGACGATCAGCCACAGCGCCAGGGCGCCGGAGGCGAGGCGGAGGGCAGTGAAGCTGGCGGCGTCGATATGCCCGTCGCGCAGGGCGATGCGGCACAGCAGCGAGTTGGCGGCGAAGGCCAGCATGGCCAGGGCGACGAGCAGCGCCAGGCGCGGCAGGGGCATGGCAGACAATCCGGTCCGTGGTGGTGCGGCGAGGGTAGCGCGAAAGGTGCGGTGGCGGGGCGCGACTTTGGCACGACTTCCATCGGTAGGGTGCGCCATGCGCACCATCGAGCACTGCCCTAGCTAGCCAGCGGTGCGCATGGCGCACCCTACAGCAGACCGAGCTGTTCGCCGCTGCTGCTCTCGGCCAGCGCCGGCAGGCCGGGCAGGCGCGCCATCAGCTGCGCATGGAAGCGCCGCGCCAGCTCGGGCGCGCGGTGGTTGTCGGGGGTGTGCAGGTAGACGTGCGGCGCGCGGCCTTCCTCGATCCAGGCGGCGACCTTGTCCAGCCAGGGAGCGAGGAAGGCGTCGTTGGCTGCGAGGTCGGGATGGCCGATGAAGCGCACCTGCGGCTGGTGGGTGAAGGCCGCCGGGCGCGGCGGCACGCGCGGCTTCTTGCTCTGCGCGTGGAGCACCGCCGGACTGCGCTCGGTGCAGCTGAACAGCGCGCGCGAGTCGAGGCCGATGCGCTCCACGCCGCGCTCCAGCAGCAGGCGGTTGAGCGCCTTCTCCTCGTCGCCGCGGGCGAAGAACGCCGGGTGGCGCACCTCGACCGCCAGGCCATGCGGCGCGGCCAGCCCGTCGATGAAGGCGGCCAGCTCGGCGAGCCGCGGCGGGCCGAAGCTGGCCGGCAGCTGCAGCCACAGCGGTGCGACCCGCGCGCCCAGTGGCGCCAGCAGCTCGAGAAAGTCGCCGGCGGCGGCGAGACTGGCGCGCAGGTCACCCTCGTGGCTGATGTCGCGCGGCAGCTTGGCGCAGAAGCGGAAGCCTTCCGGCATGGTCTGCGCCCAGCGCGCCAGGGTGGTGACGGCGGGCCGGGCATAGAAGGTGGTGTTGCCTTCCACCGTATTGAACACCCGGCAGTAGGCGGCGAGGAAGTCGCGGCTCGCGCTGCCGGCCGGATACAGGCCACCGCGCCAGGCCGGCTCGTTCCACGACGGACAGCCGAGGAAGTACGGCAGCACGGGCCTCAGCCCTTTTTCGGCGTGGCCACGTTGTCGCGCAGGTAGACCGGCTGGGCCTGCTCGGCCGCCACGGCCTCGCCGCGCGCCCAGGCGAAGGTCGCCAGCTGCAGCAGATCCTCGGCGTGCGGCAGCAGGCCGGCGTCCATGGCGCTGACCGCCAGCGGGATGCGCGCCGCATAGCCCCAGCCGGTGCCGGCGCCGAACCACTCGCCGTCGGCGCCGCGCGGCAGGGCGGCCTGCTCCGGCGGCAGCACCGCTTCGACACCGGCCAGGCGCATCTCGCCGCCTTCCAGCTGGTAGCAGCCCCAGTAGACCTCGTCCATGCGCGCATCGATGGCAGCGGCCACCCGGCTCGCGCCCTGCTCGCGGTGGGCGCGCTGGGCGAGCACGGCGAGGTTGGAGACCGGCAGCACCGGCCGGTCGAGGGCGAAGGCCAGGCCCTGGACCACGCCGACGGCGATGCGCACGCCGGTGAAGGCGCCCGGGCCGCGGCCGAAGGCGATGGCGTCGACCGCCGCCAGGGCGATGCCGGCCTCGGCCAGCACCTCCTGGACCATCGGCAGCACGCGCTGGGCATGCAGGCGCGGGATCACCTCGTAGCGGCTGAGCACGCGGCCCTCGTGCAGCAGGGCGACGGAACAGGCTTCGGTGGCGGTATCCAGGGCCAGCAGGGTGGTCATGACGGTATCCGGTGTGATGGCAAACGGGCGGGCATTGTAAATGCAAACGGCCCGCACAGGGCGGGCCGTTCGTGGCAGCAGGGGAGCGATCAGCTCAGCGCGGCGAGCACCTTGGCGGTGATCTCTTCGACGCTGCCGACACCCTCGACGCGCGAGTACTTCGGCTTGCCGGCGGTCTGCGCCAGGTCCTGGTAGAAGCCGACCAGCGGCAGGGTCTGGGCGTGGTACACGTCCAGGCGCTTGCGCACGGTCTCTTCCTGGTCGTCCTCGCGCTGGATCAGGTCCTCGCCGGTCTCGTCGTCCTTGCCAGCCACCTTCGGCGGGTTGTACTGCAGGTGGTAGGTGCGGCCGGAGGCCGGGTGCACGCGGCGACCGGACATGCGGCTGATGATCTCCTGGTCTTCCACGGCGATCTCCAGCACGTGGTCGATGTCCACACCGGCGTCGCGCAGGGCTTCGGCCTGCGGGATGGTGCGCGGGAAGCCGTCGAACAGGAAGCCGTTGACGCAGTCGGCAGCGGCGATGCGCTCCTTGATCAGGCCGATGATGATCTCGTCGGAGACCAGGCCACCGCTGGCCATCACGTCCTTGACCTGCAGGCCCAGCGGGCTCTCGGCCTTGATCGCGGCACGCAGCATGTCGCCGGTGGAGATCTGCGGAATGCCGAACTTCTCGGTGATGAAGCGAGCCTGAGTACCTTTGCCGGCACCCGGTGCCCCCAGCAGAATCACACGCATCGTATTGCTCCTGAAAGGATGTAGAAAACCCTGGATTCGCCTCGCGGGGCCAATCTCGAAATTCTTGTCTTCGCCCCTAGCATGAAATGGGGCGGCGAAAAAGCAGACCAAAATACACAGCCGGCCAGCCGGACACAAGATGCCGGCTGTCCTAGTATTGATCGTTTCACCCGGTGTTGCGCAAGCCGGCGGCGATGCCCGCGACGCTGACCAGCAGGGCCCGTTCCAGCGGCGTTTCGCCATGCTCGGCGAGGCGCCGCGAGCGGGCGAGAAGCTCGACCTGAAGCAGGTGTAGCGGGTCGAGGTAGGTGTCGCGCACGCTGATCGACTCGCGCAGCACCGGGTCACTGCCGAGCAGCTGCGCCTGGCCGGTCAGCGCCAGCACCATGCGCTCGGCCTGCGACAACAGGTCGCGCAGCTGCTCGCCCAGCGGACGCAGCTCGTCGCTCACCAGGCGCTCGTCGTACAGCCGGGCGATGCCGGCGTCGGCCTTGACCAGCACCATCTCCAGCATGTCGATGCGCGTGCGGAAGAACGGCCAGTGCTCGCGCATCTGCTGCAGCAGCGCCGCCTCGCCGCGCGCCACCGCCGCGGCCAGCGCGGTCTCCCAGCCCAGCCAGGCCGGCAGCATCAGCCGCGTCTGGGTCCAGGCGAAGATCCACGGGATCGCCCGCAGGCTCTCCACCCCGCCGCTGCGCCGGCGCGCCGGACGGCTGCCCAGCGGCAGGCGGCCGAGCTCCTGCTCGGGGGTGGCCTGGGCGAAGTAGTCGACGAACTGCGGATGCGCGCGCACCACCGCGCGGTAGGCCGCCACGCCATCGGCGGCCAGGCGCTCCATCAGCGCCCGCCACTCGGCCGTGGGCGCCGGCGGCGGCAGCAGGGTGGCCTCCAGCACGGCGGCCAGATAGAGGTTGAGGTTCTGCTCGGCCAGGCGCGGCAGGCCGAACTTGAAGCGGATCACCTCGCCCTGCTCGGTGACGCGGAAACGCCCGGCCACCGAGCCCGGCGGCTGCGAGAGGATGGCCGCGTGGGCCGGACCGCCGCCGCGGCCGACGGTGCCGCCGCGGCCGTGGAACAGCAGCAGCTCGACGCCGTGGCGCGCGCACACCGCGACCAGCGCCTCCTGGGCGCGGTACTGGGCCCAGGCCGCCGCCACGGTGCCGGCGTCCTTGGCCGAGTCGGAATAGCCGATCATCACCTCCTGCGGCCCGGCCAGGCGCTCGCGGTAGACCGGCAGCGCCAGCAGGCTGTCGATCACCGCGCCGGCGTGCTCCAGGTCGGCCAGGGTCTCGAACAGCGGCACCACCCGGATCGGCCGGCGCAGCCCGGCTTCCTTGAGCAGCAGCTGCACCGCCAGCACGTCGCTGGCGGCACCGGCCATGGAGATCACGTAGGAGCCCAGCGCCGCCGCCGGCGCCTGGGCCACCACCCTGCAGGTGGCCAGCACCTCGGCGGTGTCGGCCGCGGGCCGGTGATCGACGGGCAGCAGCGGGCGCGGGCTGGCCAGCTCGCGCTGGAGGAAGTCGAGGCGCTGCGCCTCGTCCCACTCGGCGTAGCGGCCGAGGCCCAGGTAGGCGGTGATCTCGTCGAGGGCAGCACGGTGGCGGCCGGCGTCCTGGCGGATGTCCAGGCGCACCAGGCACAGGCCGAAGCAGTGGGCGCGGCGCAGGCTGTCGAGCAGCGGGCCGTCGGCGATGGCGGCCATGCCGCAGGCGCTCAGCGAGTCGTGGCAGAGCAGCAGCGGCTCGAGCAGCTCGCCGACCTCCTGCAGCACCAGCGGCCCCGGCGCCAGGCCGGGGTTCTCCAGGGCGGCGGCGGCCCAGTCGCGGGTGGCGAACAGCCGCGTGCGCAGCTGGCGCAGCAGCGCGCGGTAGGGCTCGGGCGCCTCGCCGACCCGCGCGCGCAGCGCCGGGCTGGCCTGGTGCATGGACAGGTCGGTGATCAGCCGCTCGAGGTCGCGCAGGTGCAGCTCGGCGGCCAGCCGGCGCGCCAGCAGCAGCACCTCGGCGGTGACCGCGGCGGTGACGTTGGGGTTGCCGTCGCGGTCGCCGCCCATCCACGAGGCGAAGCGCACCGGCGTGGCGTCCAGCGGCAGGCGCGCATTGCAGCAGGCGCCGAGCAGCTCGTCGACGCCGCGCAGGAACTCCGGCAGCGCCCGCCACAGCGAGTGCTCGACCACCGCCAGGCCCCACTTGGCCTCGTCCAGCGGGGTCGGCTTGCTGCGGCGGATCTCCTCGGTATGCCAGACCTCGGCCAACAGCCGGCACAGCTCGCGGCGCACCCGCGCCTGCTCGCGCGGCGCCAGGTCGGCGTGGTCGCGCGCGGCCAGGCAGGCGGCGATGTCGTCGTACTTCTGGATCAGCGTGCGCCGCGCCACCTCGGTGGGGTGGGCGGTGAGCACCAGCTCGATGTCCAGCGCGGCGATCTGCCGGGCCAGGCTCTGCGGCGCGTGGCCGGCGGCCTGCAGGCGGTCGAGCAGCTCGCCGAGCACGCGCTCCTCGAAGGGCGGCGCCTCGTCCGCCCGCCGGCGGCGGATGCGGTGGTACTGTTCGGCGATGTTGGCCAGGTTGAGGAACTGGTTGAAGGCCCGCGCCACCGGCAGCAGCTCGTCCTCGGCGAGCGCGTCGAGGGTCTCGCCGAGCTGGCGCGCGCCCTCGGCCGAGCCGCGCCGCGCCGCCTTGGCGCCCTGGCGGATGCGCTCGATCTTGGCCAGGAAGTCCGCGCCGCGCTCGGCGCGGAAGGTGTGGCCGAGCAGCTCGCCCAACAGGTGGACGTCCTCGCGCAGCCGTGGATCGATCTCCGCCATGCCCGCCTCCTCCGTCCTCGCCAGTGCAGCCCCGTGCGGCAGGAGCCTCAACAGCAGTCTAGGCTTTTTATCACTACATCCCCGTGACGGGCAGTCCGCGCAGGCCGGGAGGCAGGCATGAAGATCCGCGATCTGGTCAACGACTGGGAACTCAGCGCCAAGGGCCGGCTGAGCAAGACCACCTACAGCATTCCGCTCGACCTGGAGTCGGCGGCCCGCCTGGCGGCGCTCAGCGAGATGTACCCGAGGCGCCACGCCGAGGAGCTGCTCGGCGATCTGGTCGGCGCCGCGCTGCAGGAGCTGGAAGAAAGCTTTCCCTACGTGAAGGGCACCCGGGTGGTGGCCACCGACGAGCAGGGCGATCCGCTGTACGAGGACATCGGCCTGACGCCGCGCTTCCTGGCCCTGGCGCGCAAGCATCTGGAGGCACTGAGAAAGCAGGACGACGACAACGACTTCTGACCGTCCCACGGTTGCCAGCAACAGTCCCGAAACGGGATTGTCGCCGGAACGGACTTCTCCGCTCCGGCCAAAGGTCGTGCCCGCCATTTCGCCTGCTTTTCTGGGAAAATGCCCCGGCGCCGCTTGCGGGCCGGCGAGCGGATGCCGCGCCCGCCGGTCGATCCGGCGCAACTCGCGGCCCGCCCACGAGTCTGACCCTGTCCTAGCCCCGACCCGCCCAAGGCGGAAGGTTGCCGAATGCACCGAGTTTCCCACCTGCTGTTGCTGCTCGCCGCGCTCTGGCTCGGCGGCGCCCAGGCGGCCGTCAACGAGATCGCCGGCGAGGCCTACGGCTTCCCCCTGACCAATCCCTTCGAGGCGACCATCGCCACCACCCCGCCGGAGCTGCGCCCCGCCCTGCCCGAGCTCGCCGACATCGACCAGGCCGACTACAGCCTGCGCCTGCGGCCACGCCGCGAGCTGCCGGACAACTTCTGGGCGGTGAAGAAGCTGCGCTACCGCCTGGCCCGCCAGGCCGGCCCGGCGCCGCTGGTGTTCATCATTTCCGGCACCGGCGCGCACTACGCCAACGGCAAGACCGAGGAACTCAAGCGCCTGTACTACGGCGCCGGCTACCACGTGGTACAGCTGTCCTCGCCGACCAGCTACGACTTCATGACCGCCGCCTCGCGCCACGCCACGCCGGGCATCTCCGACCGCGACGCCATCGACCTGTACCGGGTGATGGAGAAGGTCCGCGAGCAGCAGCGGGACCTGCCGGTGACCGACTGGTACCTGACCGGCTACAGCCTCGGCGGCCTGCACGCCGCCTTCGTCAGCCGGCTCGACGAAGAGCGCCAGGCGTTCAACTTCCGCCGCGTGCTGCTGATCAACCCGCCGGTCAACCTGTACACCTCGGTGAGCAACCTCGACCGCCTGGTGCAGACCGAGGTGCGCGGCATCGACAGCACCCGCACCTTCTACGACCTGGTGCTCGGCAAGCTGGCGCGCTACTTCGAGGAACGCGGCGCGGTGGAGATCGACGCGGCCATGCTCTACGACTTCCAGCAGTCGAGGCAGCGCCTCTCCGACGAGGAAATGGCCATGCTGATCGGCGCCGCCTTCCGCTTCGCCGCCGCCGACATCTCCTTCACCTCGGACCTGATCAACCGCCGCGGCGTGGTCCTGCCGCCAACCTACCCGATGGACGAGGGCACCAGCCTGACGCCCTTCTTCAAGCGCGCCCTGCTCTGCGACTTCGAGTGCTACATCCGCGAGCAGCTGCTGCCCTACTGGCGCGCCCAGGGCGACGGCAACAGCCTGCTGCAGCTGATCGACCAGGTCAGCCTCTACTCGCTGCAGGGCTACCTGGCCGGCAGCGACAAGATCGCCGTGTTCCATAACCGCGACGACCTGATCCTCGGCCCCGGCGACCTCGGCTTCCTGCGCCGCACCCTCGGCGCGCGCCTGACCCTGTTCCCGCGCGGCGGGCACTGCGGCAACATGAACTACCGGGTCAACACCCAGGCCATGCTGGAGTTCTTCCGTGACTGAATCCCTGCGCCGCCTGCTGCCGACCCTGCTGCTCGCCGCCAGCGCCGGCGCCCTCGCCGGGCAGCCCGCCGACGCCGACGGCTTCACCCAGCCGCTGGAGCGCCTGAAGTTCAACCCGCGCCTGGACCAGCGCGAGTTCGAGCGCGCCACCCTGGTGGCGCTGGTCAACAACGACCCTTGGGAGGAGTGGAACCGCCGCGTCTACCACTTCAACCAGCGCTTCGACGAGTGGGTCTACCTGCCGGCGGTCAACGGCTACCGCCTGGTCACCCCGCACTTCGTGCGCAGCGGAGTCAGCCACTTCTTCGCCAACCTCGGCGAAATTCCCAGCCTGGCCAACCACTTGCTGCAGCTGCAGGGCAACGACGCCATGACCACCACCGCGCGCCTGCTGTTCAACACCACCCTCGGCGTCGGCGGCCTGTGGGACCCGGCCACGCGCATGGGCCTGGAGCGGCGCAGCGAGGACTTCGGCCAGACCCTCGGCTACTGGGGCGCCGAGGAAGGTCCCTACCTGGTGCTGCCGCTGCTCGGCCCGTCCAACCTGCGCGACACCGGCGGCCTGCTGTTCGACACTGCCGTGGTCGGCGGCGCGGCCAACCCGGCCGCAGAGGCCGGCCTGTCCAAGCAGGCCGGCGCCTACTACGGACTGATGGCCATCGACCGCCGCCACATCAACGAATTCCGCTACGGCCAGCTCAACTCGCCGTTCGAGTACGAGAAGGTGCGCTACGTCTATACCGAGGCACGGCGCCTGCAGATCCGCGAGTGAACCGCGAACCAATCGAGCGGATCGATGGGTTGGGTGCAAAAACAGCACCCATCCATCCGGCGGGTTGAACCAGAATGGCGGCATGTCCCGACGCAAGGAGTCCGCCATGAGCTATCCCCACTACCGCGACGTCCTCGACCTGCACCAGGGCCGCGCCACCAGCGACGGCGACGGCGTGCGCCTGACCCGCCTCATCGGCGGCGGCGGCCTGGAGCGTTTCGATCCGTTCCTGATGCTGGACGCCTTCGATTCCGTGGATGCCCGCGACTACCTCGGCGGCTTCCCGGCGCACCCGCACCGCGGCTTCGAGACGGTGACCGTCATGCTCGAGGGGCGCATGCGCCACGAGGACCAGCTCGGCAACCGCGGCCTGCTGGTGCCCGGCGGCGTGCAGTGGATGACCGCCGCAGGCGGCATCGTGCACAGCGAGATGCCCGAGCAGGAGCAGGGCCGCCTGTTCGGCTTCCAGCTGTGGCTGAACCTGCCGGCGGCGGACAAGCTGGGCCCGGCAAGCTACCGCGACTTCGCGCCGGAGGAGATCCCGCAGCTGACCAGCGCGCGCGACGTCGCCGTGCGGGTGATCGCCGGACGCTTCAGGGAGGGCGAGCAGGAGCAGGCCGGCGCCGTGCAGCGCCCGCACACCGAGCCGCAGCTGTACCAGCTGGAATTTCCCGCCGGCGCCTGCCTGATGCCCGAACTGCCGCGCGGCCACCGCGTGCTGCTGCACGTGTTCGAGGGCGAGCTGACCGTGCGCGGCCAGCGCGACCGGAGCATCCAGGCCGGCCAGCTGGCGCGCCTCACCGACGGCGACAGCCTGCACCTGACCAGCGCCAACGGTGCGCGCGCCCTGCTGATCGCCGGCAGGCCGCTCGGCGAGCCGATCGTGCAGTACGGCCCCTTCGTGATGAACAGCCGCGAGCAGATCGAGCAGGCGCTGGCCGACTATCGCGACGGCAGCTTCGGCCGCTGACTCAGTCGTAGAGCTTCGGCGCCCCTTCCGGACGGGTCTTGAAGCGGCGGTGCGCCCACAGGTACTGCTCGGGACAGGCGCGCACCGCCTGCTCGATCCACCGGTTGATGCGCAGGCAGTCGGCCTCCTCGCTGTCGCCGGGGAAGTCGGCCAGCGGCGGATGGAGGGTCAGGCGGTAGCCGGAACCGTCGGCCAGGCGCTGCTGGGTGAAGGGCACCACCCGCGCCTTGCCCAGGCGGGCGAACTTCGTGGTGGCGGTGACGGTGGCGGCGGGAATGCCGAACAGCGGCACGAAGATGCTCTGCTTGCGCCCGTAGTCCTGGTCGGGCGCGTACCAGATGGCGCGCCCGGCGCGCAGCACCTTGAGCATGGCGCGCACGTCCTCGCGCTCGATGGCGCTGGCGTCGGGGTTGTGGCGCTCGCGACCGCGACGCTGGATGAAGTCGAACACCGGGTTCTTGTGCTCGCGGTACATGCCGTCGATGGTGTGGCGCTGGCCGAGCAGCGCCGCACCGATCTCCAGGGTGGTGAAGTGCAGCGACATCAGGATCACCCCCTGCCCCTCGCGCTGGGCGGCCTGCAGGTGTTCCAGGCCCTCGACGTGGGCCAGGCGCGCCAGGCGCGCGCGCGGCCACCACCAGCTCATCGCCATCTCGAAGAAGGCGATGCCACTGGAGGCGAAGTTCTCGCGCAGCAGGCGGGCGCGCTCGGTGGCGGACAGCTCGGGAAAGCACAGCTCGAGGTTGCGCGCGGCGATGTGCCGGCGCGATACGGCGCCGAGCAGCATCAGCGCGCCGAGGGCGCGCCCGAGACGGAGCAGGACGACATAGGGCAGCTGCACCACCAGCCACAGCAATCCCAGCCCCAGCCACAGCGGCCAGAAGCGCGGATGAAGAAAGGCGGCACGAAAGCGGGGACGGTCCATCAGCACATCCAGTCGGGCGAACGAGCGCGACATTCTACCCCGTCACGCCTTGGCGAATCAGCCATGCATGCAACTTGCGACCCCGCAGGCTTGTCGTTATAAGTCCCGGCATCTCCCTGGCTGCATTCGACATGACTCAAGCTGATCCGACCACCCAAGAACCCGTGTTCCGGCTCAAGGGCAACATGCTCGCCGTCACCGTACTGGAGCTGGCCCGCAACGACCTGGCGCGCCTCGATCGGCAGCTGGCCGAGAAGGTTGCCCAGGCCCCCAACTTCTTCACCGCCGCGCCGGTGGTGCTCGGTCTCGAGCACCTGCCTGCCGCGGACGGCGAACTCGACCTCGGCGCCCTGCTCGACCTCTGCCAGCGCCACGGACTGGTGGCGCTCGGCGCGCGCGCCAGCCGTCCGGGCGACGTCGCGGCAGCCGAGGCGCTTGGCCTGCCGCTGCTGCCGCCGGCCTCCGGGCGCGAACGGCCGCCGGGCGACCCCGCACCGGCCGAGGTTCCCGCCGCTGCCCCAGCCGCGCCGGCTGAACCCGCCGAGCCGCCGGCTCCGCGCGAGCCCGAGGTGCGCCCGACCCTGGTGATCACCCGCCCGGTGCGCGGCGGCCAGCAGATCTATGCCGAGGGCGGGGATCTGGTGGTGCTGTCGGCGGTCAGCCCGGGGGCGGAACTTATCGCCGACGGCAATATCCATGTGTACGGCCCGCTGCGCGGGCGGGTTCTGGCAGGCGCCAAGGGCAATACGGAGGCGCGCATCTTCTGCCAGCAACTGACCGCCGAACTGCTGTCCATCGCCGGCCGCTACAAGGTCGCCGAGGACCTGCGACGCAGTCCGCAATGGGGCAAACCGGTACACGTCAGCCTGTCGGGAGATGTGTTGAACATCACCCGCCTTTAACGGATACTGCCGCCAAATTCAGGGACCTGAACCTTTTCATCTGGGGTAATCACCTTGGCCAAAATCATAGTTGTCACTTCCGGCAAGGGTGGCGTCGGCAAGACCACGTCCAGCGCCGCCATCGGCACCGGCCTCGCCCTGCGCGGTCACAAGACCGTGATCGTCGACTTCGATGTCGGCCTGCGCAATCTCGACCTGATCATGGGCTGCGAACGCCGCGTGGTGTACGACTTCGTCAACGTGATCCACAAGGAGGCGACCCTCGGCCAGGCCCTGATCAAGGACAAGCGCCTGGACAACCTCTACGTGCTGGCCGCCAGCCAGACCCGCGACAAGGAAGCGCTGACCAAGGAGGGCGTGGAGCGGGTCATGGAAGAGCTGAAGAAGGACTTCGAGTACATCCTCTGCGACTCCCCCGCCGGCATCGAGACGGGCGCGCACATGGCGATGTACTTCGCCGACACCGCCATCGTGGTGACCAACCCGGAGGTCTCGTCGGTGCGCGACTCCGACCGCATCCTCGGCCTGCTGGCGAGCAAGTCGCAGCGCGCCGAGAAGGGCGAGGAGCCGATCAAGGAACACCTGCTGCTGACCCGCTACAACCCAGAGCGCGTGGCCAAGGGCGAGATGCTCAGCGTCGACGACGTCGAGGAGATCCTCTCCATCGGCCTGATCGGCGTGATCCCCGAATCCCAGGCGGTGCTCAAGGCCTCCAACCAGGGCGTGCCGGTGATCCTCGACGAGCAGAGCGATGCCGGCCAGGCCTATGGCGACGCGGTCGACCGTCTGCTGGGCAAGGACGTCCCGCACCGCTTCCTCGAAGTGCAGAAGAAGGGATTCCTGCAACGTCTGTTCGGAGGTCGTGAATGAGCCTCTTCGACTTCCTCCTCTCGCGCAAGAAACCCAGTTCTGCTTCGATCGCCAAGGAACGCCTGCAGATCATCGTCGCCCACGAGCGCGGGAACCGCGGCCAGCCCGACTATCTGCCGGCCCTGCAGGAGGAGTTGATCGCGGTGATCCGCAAGTACGTGCACATCGACCAGGACCAGGTGCAGGTGGCGCTGGAAAACCAGGGCACCTGCTCGATCCTCGAGCTCAACATCACCCTGCCCGAGCGCTGATCCGCGCCGGGTGAACCATGCGGCGGCCTCGGGCCGCCGCAGTCATTTGTGGAACCGCCATGCCGCTGTCGAACATCGAAATCGTCCACCAGGACGCCGCCCTGCTGGTGATCAACAAGCCGACCCTGCTGCTCTCGGTGCCCGGCCGCGCCGAGGACAACCGCGACTGCCTGGTCAGCCGCCTGCAGGACAACGGCTATCCCGAGGCGCGTATCGTCCACCGCCTGGACTGGGAAACCTCCGGGCTGATCGTGCTGGCCCGCGATGCCGACAGCCACCGCGAGCTGTCCCGGCAGTTCCACGACCGCGAGACCGAGAAGGCCTACACCGCGCTGTGCTGGGGCCAGCCGGGAACCGACAGCGGGCGCATCGAGCTGCCGCTGCGCTACGACCCGCCGACCAAGCCGCGCCACGTGGTCGACCACGAGCAGGGCAAGCACGCGCTGACCTTCTGGCGCATCGTCGAGCGCTGCGGCGACTGGTGCCGGGTCGAGCTGACGCCGATCACCGGTCGTTCCCACCAGCTGCGCGTGCACATGCTGGCCATCGGCCACCCGCTGCTGGGCGATCGCCTGTACGCCCACGAGCAGGCGCTGGCCGCCCACGAGCGCCTGTGCCTGCACGCCAGCCTGCTGTGTCTGACCCACCCGCAGAGCGGCGAGCGCCTGCGCTTCGAGAGCCCGGCGCCGTTCTGAGCGTCCCGCGTGCGCGGCGCCGACGGCCTGCGCACGCCGGATTCCGGTAAACTGCGCGCATCACCGCCGCCGGAGCCGTCATGCGCGAAGCACTCAACCAGGGCCTGATCGATTTCCTCAAGGCCTCGCCGACCCCCTTCCATGCCACCGCCAGCCTGGCCGCCCGCCTCGAGGCCGCCGGCTACCAGCGCCTCGACGAGCGCGCCCCATGGCAGGCGCAGCCCGGCGGGCGCTACTACGTCACCCGCAACGACTCCTCGCTGATCGCCGTGCAGCTCGGCCGGCGCACCCCGCCGGACGGCGGCCTGCGCCTGGTCGGCGCGCACACCGACAGCCCCTGCCTGCGCGTCAAGCCGCAGCCGGAGCTGGCGCGCCAGGGCTACTGGCAGCTGGGCGTCGAGGTCTACGGCGGCGTGCTGCTGGCGCCCTGGTTCGACCGCGACCTGTCGCTGGCCGGTCGCGTCACCTTCCGCCACGAGGGCCGCCTGGAAAGCCGCCTGATCGACTTCAAGGCGCCGATCGCCACCATCCCCAACCTGGCCATCCACCTCAACCGCGAGGCCAACCAGGGCTGGGCGATCAACCAGCAGAACGAGCTGCCGCCGCTGCTCGCCCAACTGGCCGCCGGCGAGAGCCGCGACTTCCGCGCCCTGCTCGCCGCCCAGCTGCTGCGCGAGCACGGCCTGTACGTCGACGAGGTGCTCGACTTCGAGCTGAGCTTCTACGACACCCAGGCCGCCGCCGTGGTCGGCCTCGACCAGGACTTCATCGCCGGCGCCCGCCTGGACAACCTGCTGTCCTGCTACGCCGGCCTCGAGGCGCTGCTCGCCGCCGGCGATGCCGAGAACTGTGTGCTGGTGTGCACCGACCACGAGGAGATCGGCTCCTGCTCGGCCTGCGGCGCCGACGGCCCGTTCCTCGAGCAGGTGCTGCGCCGTCTGCTCGGCGGCGACGAGGAGGCCTTCGTGCGCGCCATCCAGCGCTCGCTGCTGGTGTCGGCCGACAACGCCCACGGCGTGCACCCCAACTACGCCGACAAGCACGACGGCAACCACGGCCCGCGCCTCAACGGCGGCCCGGTGATCAAGGTCAACAGCAACCAGCGCTACGCCAGCAACAGCGAGACCGCCGGCTTCTTCCGCCACCTGTGCCAGCAGCACGAGGTGCCGGTGCAGTGCTTCGTCACCCGCAGCGACCTGGGCTGCGGCTCGACCATCGGCCCGATCACCGCCAGCAAGCTCGGCGTGCGCACCGTCGACATCGGCCTGCCGACCTTCGCCATGCACTCGATCCGCGAGCTGGCCGGCAGCCACGACCTCGACCATCTGGTGAGGGTGCTGAGCGCCTTCTACCAGAGCGCCGAACTGGTCTGAGGCGCCTACCGTGGCCCTGGCGCTCTTCGACCTCGACGACACCCTGATCGGCGGCAACAGCCCCAGCCTGTGGACGGCGCATCTGGCCGACCTCGGCTGGGTCGACCGCGAGTCCTTCCTCGCCCGCGAGCAGGCGCTGGTGGCGCAGTACGCCGCCCTGCAGGCGACCCTCGAGGACTATCTGGCCTTCAGCGTGCAGCCGCTGGTCGGCCGCACCCCGGCGGAAATCGACTGTGTCGCCGGCGCCTTCGTCGAGGCGGTCATCGAGCCGCTGATCCTCACCGACGCCATGCGCGCCGTCGCCGCGCACCGCGCCGCCGACGACCGCGTGCTGATCGTCTCCGCCTCGCCGACCTTCCTGGTCGCGGCCATCGCCGCCCGCCTCGGCATCGCCGAGCTGCTGGCCACCGAGCTGGAACTGCAGCACGGCGGCTACAGCGGACGGATCGCCGGCATCCCCTGCGCCCGCGAGGGCAAGATCGCCCGTCTCGAGCAGTGGCGCCGCGAGCAGGGCGAGACGCTGGCCGGCGCGCACTTCTATTCCGACTCGCGCAACGACCTGCCGCTGCTCGCCCACGTCGACCATCCGCATGCGGTGAATCCCGACGCCGCGCTGCGCGCGCACGCCGAGCGCCACGGCTGGGACATCCTCGACTGGCGCTGAGGCGGACACGACAGGGCAGTCAGTCCAGGCTGGCGTCCACCACCAGCACCACCTTGCCCTGCACCTGATTGCTGGCCAGCGCGGCGAAGGCCGCCTCGGCGTCGGCGATCGGGTAGCTGCGCTCGAGCTGCGGCTTCAGGCGCCCCTCGGCGAACAGCGGCCACACCTGCTGCTCCAGCTCGGCGAGCAGCTGCGCCTTGGACTCGGCGTCGCGGCTGCGCAGGGTCGAGCCGATCAGCTGGATGCGCTTGCCGAGCAGCAAGGCCAGGTCGAGCTCGGCCTTGCGCCCGCCCATCAGGCCGATGATCACCCAGCGGCCGTCCTGGGCGAGCAGCTTCAGGTTGTGCGCGGCGTAGCTGGCGCCCACCGGATCGAGGACCACGTCGAAGGGGCCGAAGTCGCGCAGGCCGTCGAGGCCGTCGCCGCGCAGCACGCCGCCCTGGGCGCCCAGACCCTCGCAGTAGGCCAGCCGCTCGGCGGAGCCGACGCTGACCCAGCACGGGCTACCGAAGGCCTTGCACAGCTGGATGGCCGCCGAACCGACGCCGCTGGCGCCGGCGTGCAGCAGCACCCTCTCGCCCGGCTGCAGGCGCGCCAGCTGGAACAGGTTGAGCCAGGCGGTGGCGTAGACCTCCGGCAGCGCCGCCGCCTCGACAAGGCTCAGGCCCTCGGGTACCGGCAGCGCATGGCGGGCGTCCACCACCACCTCCTCGGCCATGCCGCCGCCGGCCAGCAGGGCGCACACCCGGTCGCCGACCCGCCAGCGGCTGCCGGCACCGGCCTCGGTCACCACCCCCGCGCACTCCAGGCCGAGCACCTCGCTCGCCCCGGGCGGCGGCGGATACAGGCCGTTGCGCTGCAGCAGGTCGGCCCGGTTGAGGCCGGCGGCCGCCACGCGGATGCGGACCTGCCCCACATCACAGTCCGGGCGCGGCTGCGCCGACCATTCCAGCTGTCCGTCGATACCTTGCAATGCGTTCACGCTACCTCCATATTGTCAAAGGCCCGGCGCTTCGTTCGCGCCGGCATCTGCCCCCGGATTGTGACCCGGAACCTGACCGCACGTCAGCTCCCTGGCCTCCGGGCGCCAGCCCATGATGGCACCATGGAACCAGGTGCCCCTTACGCTGCCTAACGGGCGTAACCCTCTGCGACGCATAGAACCCATGAAACGCACTCTGTCCTGCACCGCCCTCGCCCTTGTTCTGGCCGCCAGCGCCCTGCCGCTGGCAGCCATGGCCACGCCCAGCAATCCGTGGGACGGCCTGCAGCCCGACCGAGAGCAGACCATCGCCAGCCTGAACGTGGTCGAGCTGCTCAAGCGCCACCACTACAACAAGCCGCCGCTGGACGACGCGCGCTCGTCGCAGATCTTCGACGACTACCTGAAGAGCCTCGACCCGGCGCGCAGCTACTTCACCGCCAAGGACATCGCCGACTTCGAGGCCTGGCGCTACCGCCTGGACGACTACCTGAAGAGCGGCGAGCTGCAGCCGGGCTTCGTGATCTACAAGCGCCACCTCGAGCGCATGCAGGAGCGCCTGCAGTTCGCCCTCGGCCTGCTCGACAAGGGCACCGACCAGTTCGACTTCAGCCAGGACGAGAGCCTCGACACCGACCGCGAGAAGGCGCCCTGGGCCGCCGACAACAAGGCGCTCGACGACCTGTGGCGCAAGCGCGTGAAGGACGAGGTGCTGCGCCTGAAGATCGCCGGCAAGGAGCCCAAGGCCATCCAGGAGCTGCTCACCAAGCGCTACCGCAACCAGCTCAAGCGCCTGGCGCAGACCCGCAGCGAGGACATCTTCCAGGCCTACATCAACGCCTTCGCGCAGACCTACGACCCGCACACCAACTACCTGTCGCCGGAAAACGCCGAGAACTTCGACATCAACATGAGCCTGTCGCTGGAAGGCATCGGTGCGGTGCTGCAGAGCGACAACGAGCACGTCAAGATCGTCCGCCTGGTCCCCGCCGGCCCGGCGGAGAAGAGCAAGCAGCTGCATCCGGCCGACCGCATCATCGGCGTCGCCCAGGGCGACAAGGAGATGGTCGACGTGATCGGCTGGCGCCTCGACGAGGTGGTCAAGCTGATCCGCGGGCCCAAGGGCTCGCAGGTGCGCCTGGAAGTGATTCCGGCCAGCAACGCACCGAACGACCAGAGCAGCAAGGTGCTGTCGATCACCCGCGAGGCGGTCAAGCTCGAGGAGCAGGCGGCGAAGAAGTCGGTGCTCAAGCTCGAGCACGAGGGCCGCGACTACAAGCTCGGGGTGATCGAGATCCCGGCCTTCTACCTGGACTTCAAGGCCTATCGCAGCGGCGACCCGGAATACAAGAGCACCACCCGCGACGTGCGCAAGCTGCTCGCCGAACTCAAGGCGGAGAAGGTCGACGGCGTGGTCATCGACCTGCGCAACAATGGCGGCGGCTCCCTGCAGGAGGCCACCGAGCTGACCGGCCTGTTCATCGACAAGGGCCCGACCGTGCTGGTGCGCAACAGCGACGGCCGCGTCGACGTGCTCGCCGACGAGGACAGCGGCACCTACTACAACGGTCCGCTGGCCGTGCTGGTCAACCGCCTGTCGGCCTCCGCCTCGGAGATCTTCGCCGGCGCCATGCAGGACTACCACCGCGCACTGATCCTCGGCGGGCAGACCTTCGGCAAGGGCACCGTGCAGACCATCCAGCCGCTCAACCACGGCGAGCTGAAGCTGACCCTGGCCAAGTTCTACCGGGTTTCCGGGCAGAGCACCCAGCACCAGGGCGTGCTGCCGGACATCCCCTACCCGGCGGTGGTCGACGTCAAGGAGATCGGCGAGAGCGCCCTGCCGGCGGCCATGCCGTGGGACCGCATCGCGCCGGCGGTCGAGCCGGACAACAACCCGTTCCGCCCCTTCCTCGCCGAGCTGCAGGCGCGCCACGCCGCGCGCATCGCCCAGGACCCGGACTTCGTGTTCACCCGCCAGCGCCTGGAGCTGAGCCAGCAGTTGATGGGAGAGACCGTGGTCAGCCTCAACGAGCAGAAGCGCCGCGCCCAGCAGAGCGCCATCGAGAGCCGTCAGCTGGCCCTGGAGAACGCCCGCCGCAGCGCCAAGGGCGAGCCCCTGCTCAAGGAGCTCAAGGACGAGGAGGAGGACGTGGCCGCCAGCGAGGAGGACAAGCTGCCGCCGGAGCAGGATGCCTTCCTCGCCGAGTCAGGACGCATCCTGCTCGACTACCTCAATCTCGACTCGGCCATCGCCCACCACTGAGGATTGCGCCGGGCGAGGCGCCCTGTCATCAGGCAGTCACAATTTAGTCGTGAAATCTGAGCGCCCCGGTTACCGCCGGGGCGCTTTTTTCATTGCCTGCCGAGCCCTGCATGACCACCACCGAACAGTTGAGCGAACTGGAGCGAATCCTCGCCCACGACCTGCTCAACAGCCTGTTCCAGCCCATCTATTCGCTCGCCTGCGGGCGCATCCAGGGCCACGAGGCCCTCACCCGCGGCCCCTCCAACAGCCCGCTGCATGCGCCGCTGGCGCTGTTCGCCGTGGCCCGCAACGCCGGCCGCCTCAGCGAGCTGGAGATCGCCAGTCGCGCCCGCGCCTGCAGCCGCTTCAGCCAGTGCACCGGTCGCGGCATGCTCTACCTCAACGTCTCGCCGGAAACCCTGGTCGAGCCCGGCCACCAGTCCGGGCGTACCCTGCAGATCCTGCGCCAGTGCGGCATCGCCCCGGAGCGGGTAGTGATCG
The DNA here is from genome assembly GCF_904426495.1 of Pseudomonas sp. OF001. Lineage (NCBI taxonomy): Bacteria > Pseudomonadati > Pseudomonadota > Gammaproteobacteria > Pseudomonadales > Pseudomonadaceae > Pseudomonas > Pseudomonas sp. OF001. Next base: position 57,035 of record NZ_CAJGBM010000010.1, read on the forward strand.
AGCTGACCGAACAGACCCCGATCGAGGATTTCGACCTGCTCGACCGCGCCCTGCACCACTACCGAGCCATGGGCTTCTCCATCGCCCTCGACGACCTCGGCGCCGGTTACTCCAGCCTGCGCCTGTGGTCGGAACTGCGTCCGGACATCGTCAAGATCGACCGCCACTTCATCGACGGCATCCATCTCGACCCGCTCAAGCGCGAGTTCGTCGGCTCCATCCTGCAGATGGCCCGGGCCGCCCGCGCGCGGGTGATCGCCGAAGGCGTGGAGCAGCAAGAGGAACTGCAGCAGCTGGCGCGGATGGGTGTGGACCTGGTCCAGGGCTACCTGATCGGCCGCCCCCAGGAGCGGCCACTGCGAGCGCCGGCGCAGGAGCTGTGCGCCAGCGCCTGAGAGCGCATCAGAGGCCGAGCTGGCGGGCGCGCTCGGCCATCCGCTCGGCAGCCGACGGATCGGCCGACACCCCGGGCGCGCCTTCGCGCAGCAGTTCGGCGAGCTTGAGCGCAGCCAGCGGATGACCGCCCTCGGCGGCCTGTCGCCACCAGCGCAGCGCCTCGGCGGCATCCGGCGCCTGCCGCGGACTGCCCTTGAGCGCCTGCACGCCGAGCTGGAAGGCCGCCTTGAGCCGCCCCTGGCCCGCCGCCTGGCGCAGCAGGCGCAGTCCTTCTTCGCGCGCCCCCAAGCCCTCGCCACGGAACAGCAGCAGGTGGCCGTAGAACTCCTGGGCGCCGGCATCGCCCATGCCGGCCATGCGCGCGAACTGCCCTTCCATCCAGCGCCAGGCGCGCGGCTGGCGCACCAGCCACTGCCAACGGAACAGCCAGCGGGCCAGCCGATAGCCGCAGAAGGTGCGCAACCACCACAGCGGATGCCTCATGGCGTGCCCCCCGGGAAATCGTGCGCGAACACCCGCGCCACCTCCGCGGCGTGCCAGGCGGCGGCGGCGACGCCATCCGGCGGGCCGCTGAAGCGGCCGAGCCGGTTGGCGTGCTCGAAGAAGCCCGGCCTGGGCAGGCGGCTGGCGCCCTGGCTGATCACCAGAGCGCTGCGCAGCGGCTGTCCGGCCTGGGCATCGAGCATGGCCAGGTGCTCGAGAGCGGCGGTCAGGGTGGTCATCGCCGGGGTCGGCAATTGCAGACGCTCGATCAGCGAGCGGTAGGTCAACAGGTGGCGCTGGCGGCGCGCCTCGTCGAGTTCGTCGAGCAGCGCCTGCCAGTGCTGGCGACTGATGCGCAGGATCAACCCGCGCTCCCGTCGTCCGGCGTGGCGAATAGCCGCGCCAGCGCCCGGACGATCGCCTGGTCCGGCTGGCGCTCGCCGCTCTCGATCAGCGCCAGATAGTGCGGACTGATGCCGACGGCCCGCGCCAGTTGCTCCGGCGCCAGCCGGCGCGCCTCGCGCAGACTGCGCAGGCTCTCTAGGGAAAAGACCGGCTCCTGCGGCAGCGGCGGCGTGCTGGCGGCGCTGGCGGGCAGACGCCCGGCCGCGCGCAACAGCTCCTGATAGTCGGCCCACGCCAGCACGGCGTACTCGGGCTGCCCTTCCCGCTCGATCACCTGAACGTTCATGCGCTTGTCGCTCCATCACACTTGTATTTCATTTTATCAGGCCCCGGACGGCACGCTGCACGCCCGGATCCCCCGCCAGGCCCCGTGGTTGCTGGGCTTGGCGGCGTTACCCACAAAAGCTGTGGATAAACTTGTGAACAATATCTGGAAGAGTCCCCCCGATGCCCGTGCAGCGAGGCTTCCAGACAGATCAGACGTTTTTTGTTCAACAAAAAAAGTCTTTACAAATCATACTCTTAAAATTTGCAACCGGGGATGCGAGAGAGGGCTTGACAGGGCCGCGAGAAATATTACCGATGTGCATAACAAGCCTGCGCCACAGCGAGCGCCAAGCTTTTCCGGCGCCAGCCCGTCAAGAGTGTTACCAGCGGAAACACAAACGCCCCGACCAGCGGGGCGTTTGCGAAAGCCTTGGAACTGCCGTCACTCGGCCTTGTTCTGGATCCCCAGCAGCTCCAGTTCGAACACCAGCACCGAGTTGGCCGGAATGGTCGGGCTCGGGCTCTGCGCGCCGTAGGCCAGCTCGCTGGGGATGTACAGCTTGTACTTCTCGCCGACGTGCATCAGCTGCAGGCCCTCGACCCAGCCCGGGATCACGCCGCCGACCGGCAGGTCGATGGGCGCGCCGCGCTGTACCGAGCTGTCGAACACGGTACCGTCGATCAGCTTGCCCTCGTAGTGGACGCTGACCACATCGTCGGCCTTGGGCTGGGCGCCGTCGGCCTTCTTCAGCACCTCGTACTGCAGGCCGGAGGCGGTGGTGACCACGCCCTCGCGCTTGCCGTTGTCCTCGAGGAACTTCTTGCCGGCCTTGGCGTTCTCGTCAGCCAGGGCGGTCATGCGCTCCTCGGAGCGCTTCTGCAGGAAGCTGAAGGCCTCCATGAGCTGCTCGTCGGTGAGGCGCTGCTCCTTCTTCGCCAGGGCGTCCTCGATGCCCAGAGCCACCGCCTTGGAGTCGAGGTCGTCCATGCCTTCCTGGACAAGGCTGCGCCCCATGTTCAGACCGATGCCATAGGAGGCCTTCTGCGCCGGCGACTTGAGCTCCAGCTCCTTCTCCGCGGCCTGCTTGTCGCAACCGGCGAGGACGAGACCGACCAGGGCCACAGCAGCGGCCAACCGATGATGTTTCATGCTTGTTCCTTAATGATGGATACCACAGCGGCAGGCTGGGAATAGGCGCGAGCTTATCAGGCTGCCGCCCACGCTGCCACGGTTGGAAAATTTGGAATGCAGAAACGACGAAAAGTTCAAGCTGCGGAATCCGCACTGAACTTTTGGGGAGGAAAATCTGGATTTGCCACTTCGGGGAGGGAGAAAATGGCGCAGCGGACGGGACTCGAACCCGCGACCCCCGGCGTGACAGGCCGGTATTCTAACCGACTGAACTACCGCTGCGCGTAACCTCGAGAGTGGTGGGTGATGACGGGATCGAACCGCCGACCCTCTGCTTGTAAGGCAGATGCTCTCCCAGCTGAGCTAATCACCCATTCAGTTGCATTCGCATGTTTGCGTTTGCTCTCGAAGTGGTGCGCATTCTAGGGATGCCGCTCCCCCTTGGCAAGGCTTTTTTCAAAAAAAATTTCGAGGCAAACCAGACACTTGGCGCAATCGGCGGTGGCCGACGCAAGCCCGAGGGGGAATAATGCGCTCCTTTGCTTGAGGAGTGTCCCGCCGCCATGTGGTTCCGCAACCTGCTCGTCTATCGCCTCACCCAGGATCTGCAACTGGACGCCGAGAAACTCGAGGCGGCCCTGGCCAGCAAGCCGGCCCGCCCCTGCGCCAGCCAGGAACTGGCCACCTACGGCTTCGTCGCCCCGCTGGGCAAGGGCGCCGACGCGCCACTGGTGCATGCCAGCCAGGGCTTCTTCCTGATCGCCGCGCGCAAGGAGGAACGCATCCTGCCCGGCAGCGTGGTGCGCGATGCGCTGAAGGAGAAGATCGAGGAGATCGAGGCGCAGCAGATGCGCAAGGTCTACAAGAAGGAGCGCGACCAGCTCAAGGACGAGATCGTGCAGAGCTTCCTGCCACGCGCCTTCATCCGCCGGCAGAGCACCTTCGCCGCCATCGCCCCGCAGCAGGGCCTGATCCTGGTCGACGCGTCCAGCCCGAAGAAGGCCGAGGACCTGCTGTCCACCCTGCGCGAGGCGCTCGGCTCGCTGCCGGTACGCCCGCTGAGCGTCAAGGTCGCGCCCACCGCCACCTTCACCGAGTGGATGAAGAGCCAGCACGCCAGCAACGGCCTCGTCCTGCTCGATGAGTGCGAGCTGCGCGACACCCACGAGGATGGCGGCATCGTGCGCTGCAAGCGCCAGGATCTGGGCAGCGACGAGGTGCAGAACCACCTGGCGGCCGGCAAGCTGGTGACCAAGCTGAGCCTGGCCTGGTCGGACAAGCTGTCGCTGCTGATCGACGACAAGCTGGCGCTCAAGCGCCTGCGCTTCGAGGACCTGCTACAGGAACAGGCCGAGCAGGACGGCGGCGACGACGCCCTGGCCCAGCAGGACGCCAGTTTCACCCTGATGATGCTGACCTTCGTCGAGTTCCTGCCGCAGCTGATCGAGGCCCTCGGCGGCGAGGAAATCCCCCAGGGCATTTGAGCCGCCCGCACCGGACAGAAAAAAGGCGACCCGCAGGTCGCCTTTTTTCATTCAGCCACGCTTACTTGCGGCGAAAGCCGGGACGCTGCCCGTCGCCCGCCGGCTGCGGACGGCGCTTGGCCGGCTGGCCGGCGGCGGGCTTGCGCGACGGGCGCTCGCTCAGGCTCGGCGTGCCGCGCTCGTCGCGAGCCTTGGCTGGACGCTTGCCGCGCACCTCGGCCGGACGCTCGGCCAGCTCGCTGCCCTGGCCACGGCCGCGACCTTCGTCGCGCTCGCCGCGCGCACCGCGACCGCGCTCGGGCACCGGCTTGGCCGACTTGCGCTGCAGGCGGTCGAGCTTCTCGCGCAGCTTGCCCTTCATGCCCGGCAGGGCCATCGGCTTGAGGCCGACTTCAGCGGCGAGGATGTCCACCTCGCCCTGCTCCATCTCGCGCCAGCGGCCGACCGACAGGTCGGCGGTGAGGAACACCGGACCGAAGCGCACGCGCTTGAGGCGGCTGACCACCAGCCCCTGGGACTCCCACAGGCGGCGCACCTCGCGGTTGCGCCCTTCCATCACCACGCAGTGGAACCAGCGGTTGAAGCCGTCGCCCTGCGGGGCTTCCTTGATGTCGGTGAAGCGCGCCGGACCGTCCTCGAGCATCACGCCGTTCTTGAGGTTCTCGAGCATCTCGTCGGTGACCTCGCCACGCACGCGCACCGCGTACTCGCGGTCCATCTCGTAGGAGGGATGCATCAGGCGGTTGGCCAGCTCGCCGTCGGTGGTGAACAGCAAAAGGCCCGTGGTGTTGATGTCGAGGCGGCCGATGTTGATCCAGCGGCCGTTCTTCGGCCGCGGCAGGCGGTCGAACACGGTGGGGCGGCCTTCCGGGTCGGAGCGGGTGCACACCTCGCCTTCGGGCTTGTTGTAGATCAGCACGCGGCGCACCACCTCGTCCTCCTCGCGGCGCAGCAGGCGGCCGTCGAGGGCGATGGCGTCGCTGGCGCCGATGCGCTGGCCGAGGGTGGCCTGGGCGCCGTTGACCTTGATGCGGCCCTGGCTGATCCACTCCTCGACGTCGCGGCGGGAACCGACGCCCATGCGCGCCAGCACCTTCTGCAGTTTCTCGCCGACGGGGCGCTGTTCTTCGGCGGGATTCAGTTCTTCATTCATTCTGGGCACCTCCCGGTGTAACCGGATGCTGTGAGCGGTCCCTGCAAATCAGGGGGGCACGCATGATACGCCGATGGCCGGGCGCGCGCATCCGGCATGCGACCGGCGCCGCGCTCAGTCGCCGGCTGGCGCGGCCTCGCCCGGCTCGCCGGCCTCTTCCGCCGGCAGCAGATCGTCAAAGTCGCTCTTCAGGCCCTGCTCCATGGCGTCCAGCTCGGCCAGCAGGCTGCGGAAGCTGGTTTCGCCGCGCACCTCCGGCGCATCGTCCTCGTCGGCCTCGGCCAGGGCCAGGTCGGCGCGCGCCTGCAGGTCGGCCGGCACCTCGGGATCGAGGTCATCGACCGGCGGCTGCGGCTCCAACTCGCGCAGCACCGCCAGCGGCGGCAGCTCGTCGAGGCTCCTCAGGTTGAAGTGGTCGAGGAAGGCGCGGGTGGTGGCGAACATTGCCGGCCGGCCGGGCACCTCGCGGTAGCCGACCACGCGGATCCAGTCACGCTCCTGCAGGGTCCGGATGATGTTGCTGTTGACCGCCACGCCGCGCACCTCCTCGATCTCGCCGCGGGTGATCGGCTGGCGGTAGGCGATCAGCGCCAGGGTCTCCAGCAGCGCCCGCGAGTAGCGCTGCGGACGCTCCTCCCACAGCCGGCTCACCCAGGGCGAGAAGCGCTCGCGCACCTGCAGGCGGTAGCCCGAGGCCACCTCGCTGAGTTCGAAGCCGCGCCCCAGGCAGGAGCCGCCGAGCACCGCCAGCGCCTCGCGCAGCAGCTTCGGCGAGGGCCGCTCGTGCGCGTCGAACAGCTCGGCCAGGCGCTCCAGCGCCAGCGGCTTGCCGGCCGCCAGCAGGATGGCTTCGAGCACCGTCGCCAGCTGGCGCGGATCGGCAAGGTTCATTCGGCAACCTCCTCAAGCAACAGACTTTCTTCCGCCACGGCGCCGCGCAGGCGCACGTGGATGGGCGCGAACGGCTCGTTCTGCACCAGCTCGACCAGTCTCTCCTTGATCAGCTCGAGGACGGCCATGAAGGTCACCACCACGCCGAGCTTGCCCTCCTCGGCGGCGAACAGCGTGACGAAGGGCACGAAGGCGCCGCCCTGCAGGCGTTCGAGCACCTCGCTCATGCGCTCGCGGGTCGACAGCAGTTCGCGGGTGACCTGGTGGCTCTCGAACAGTTCGGCGCGACGCAGCACCTCGGCCATCGCCAGCAGCACCTCGTCCAGACTCACTTCCGGCAGCAGGGTGCGCGCCCGCGCCTGCGGCGCCGGCAGCAGCGGCACCTGCAGGTCGCGGCCGACCCGCGGCAGGTCGTCCAGCTCCTCGGCGGCCTGCTTGAAGCGCTCGTACTCCTGCAGGCGACGGATCAGTTCGGCGCGCGGGTCCTCTTCCTCTTCCGCGGCCCCGCTGGAGCGCGGCAGCAGCATGCGCGACTTGATCTCGGCGAGCATCGCCGCCATCACCAGGTACTCGGCGGCCAGCTCCAGGCGCACCGCCTTCATCAGCTCGACGTAGCCCATGTACTGGCGGGTGATCTCCGCCACCGGAATGTCGAGGATGTCGATGTTCTGCTTGCGGATCAGGTAGAGCAGCAGGTCCAGCGGCCCCTCGAAGGCGTCGAGGAACACCTCCAGGGCATCCGGGGGAATGTACAGGTCCTGCGGCAGCTCGGTGAAGGCCTCGCCGTAGACCAGCGCCAGCGGCAGCTGCTCGGGCGCCTCGACCTGCTCCAACGCCTCGCTCGGCAGTTGCGGGTCAGCCACCGGAAACCCTCGCCGCCATCAGGCCGGCACCAGGAACGGCTCGGGATCGCCGCAGCCCTCGCGCAGCACCTCGGGCTCGCCGCCCAGCAGGCTGATCACCGTGGACGCCTCCAGGCTGCCGTAGCCACCGTCGATGATCAGGTCGACCAGCTTCTCCAGGCGGTCGCGAATCTCGTAGGGATCGCTCATCGGGTGCTCGTCGCCGGGCAGGATCAGGCTCACGCTCATCAGCGGCTCGCCCAGCTCGGCCAGCAGGTCGTGGGCGATCGGGTTGCCCGGCACGCGCAGGCCGATGGTGCGCCGCTTGGGATGCAGCAGCATGCGCGGCACCTCGCGGGTGGCGTCGAGGATGAAGGTGTAGGGGCCCGGGGTGTGCGCCTTGAGCAGGCGGAAGGCGCTGGTGTCGACCTTGGCGTACTCGCCGAGCTGCGACAGGTCGCGGCACACCAGGGTGAAGTTGTGCTTGTCGTCCAGGCGACGCAGGTGGCGGATGCGGTCCAGCGCCGCCTTGTCGCCGATCCGGCAGCCCAGGGCATAGGCCGAGTCGGTCGGGTAGACGATCACGCCGCCCTGGCGAACGATCTCCACGGCCTGCTTGATCAGCCGCGCTTGCGGGTTTTCCGCGTGTATCTGGAAGAATTGGCTCATGACTGTTCCTTGGACTTCGGGTGTTCCATCCTGGTCAGGCGCGGCCAGAGCAGCGGCAGGTCGTCGGGCAGCGCCCGGTAGCTGCCCACCTCGGACCACTGGCGCGGCCCGTGGAAATCGCTGCCGGCGCTGGCCAGCAGGCCGAACTCGCGGGCGGTGTTGGCCAGCATGCCGACCTGGCTGTCCACCTGCGGGCCGTTGGACACCTCCAGCGCGTGGCCGCCTCCCTCGACGAAGGCCATCACCAGCTTGCGCCTCTTGGTTCGAGTAAAGTCGTAGTGGCAGGGATGCGCCAGACTGATCCAGGCGCCGGCCTCGCGCAGGGTCGCCAGGGTGCTCTCCAGGGTCGGCCAGTGCTGCTTGACGTCGCCCAGCTTGCCGGCGCCCAGCCAGCGCTGGAAGGCCTGGGCGTGATCCCTGACGTAGCCGGCGCGGACCATGAATTCGGCGAAGTGCGGCCGCGACGGCGCGTTGCCGCTCTCCCCGCGTTCCTGCTGCACCGCCCGCGCGCCCTCCAGGCAGCCCGGCATGCCCTTGGCCGCCAGGCGCCGGGCGATCTCCTCGGCGCGCGCCCAGCGCCCACCGTGCAGGGCATCGATGGCGCTCGCCAGCGGCGCCACCTCCGCCTCGAAGCCGTAGCCGAGCACATGGATGGTCGCCCCTGCCCAGGTGCAGGACAGCTCGATGCCGCTGACCAGCTCGATGCCCAGCCGCCCGGCCGCGGCGCGCGCCTCGGCCTGGCCGTCGAGGGTGTCGTGGTCGGTCAGCGCCAGCACCCCGACGCCCTGCGCGTGGGCCCGCTCGACCAGGGCGGCAGGCGCGAGCATGCCGTCGGAGGCGGTACTGTGGCAGTGCAGGTCGGCGTACATGGGCAATGGTTTTCCGTGTTTTGCGGTCTGTTATTATGCCCCCTTCGCATCGCCTCTGGCGCACGCCGCACGACAATTCGCCGCCAGGCGCGCCCCCTGCCCCCTGCTGCGCCCGCCAAACACTCAAGGACCGCCATGCTCTACGCCATCATCGCCAGCGACGTCGCCAACTCCCTCGAGGCCCGCCTGGCCGCCCGCCCGGCCCACCTCGAGCGCCTCAACGCCCTGAAGGACGCCGGCCGCCTGGTGCTCGCCGGCCCGCACCCGGCCATCGACAGCAACGACCCGGGCCCGGCCGGCTTCACCGGCAGCCTGATCGTCGCCGAGTTCGACTCGCTGGAAGCCGCCCGTGCCTGGGCCGAGGCCGACCCTTTCTGCGCCGCCGGCGTGTACGCCGAGGTAGTGGTCAAGCCGTTCCGCCAGACCCTGCCCTGAGTCGCCATGAGCCAGCTGCTGCTGATCGACGACGACCACGAGCTGACCGACCTGCTGGCCGCCTGGCTGGGCCAGGAGGGCTTCCAGGTGCGCGCCTGCCACGACGGCGGCAGCGCCCGCCAGGCGCTGGCCGAACAGGCGCCGGATGCCGTGGTGCTGGACGTCATGCTGCCCGACGGCAGCGGCCTGGAGCTGCTCAGGCAACTGCGCGGCGAGCACCCCGAGCTGCCGGTGCTGATGCTCTCGGCGCGCGGCGAGCCGCTCGACCGCATCCTCGGCCTGGAACTGGGCGCCGACGACTACCTGGCCAAGCCGTGCGACCCGCGCGAGCTGACCGCCCGGCTGCGCGCCGTGCTGCGCCGCGTGCAGCCGGGCGGCGGCAGCCCGAGCGCCAACACCCGCCTGGAGCTGGGCGACCTCAGCTACAGCCCGAGCCGCGGCGTGGCCATGCTCGGCGAACAGGAAATCGCCCTCACCGTGTCGGAAAGCCACATCCTCGAGGCGCTGCTCAAGCAGCCCGGCGAGCCGCTGGACAAGCAGGCCCTGGCCCAGCTCGCCCTCGGCCGCCGGCTGACCCTCTACGACCGCAGCCTGGACATGCACGTCAGCAACCTGCGCAAGAAGCTCGGCCCGCACGCCGACGGCCGCCCGCGCATCCTCGCCAGCCGCGGTCGCGGCTACTACTACGCGCCCTGAGCGGACAGCCCCGCATCTTTACCCGGCCTTTACCCACGGCTGACCGCCATTGACCTTGCGCGCCCTAGACTGAGCTCATCCGGCAAGCCAAGCCGCCCACGAGAAGGAAACAGACAATGCGCAAGACCCTGACCGCCCTGCTCCTCGCCGCCGCCCTGCCCACCCTGGCCGTCGCCGGCCCCGGCATGGGCGATGACCACGGCGCCTACCACAAGCGCGGCGACGGCCACCACGGCCACATGCTGCGCGGCCTCGACCTCACTCCCGAACAGCGCCAGAAGGTCGGCGAGGCCATGCGCGAGAACATGCAGACCCAGCGCGAGATCAACCAGCGCTACCTGGACAAGCTGCCGGCCGCCGACAAGGCCGCCATGGCCAAGGAGCAGGAAGCCAGCCGCGCCAAGCAGCAGAAGACCATCCGCGACACCCTGACGCCCGAGCAGCAGAAGAAGTTCGACGAACTGCAGGTCGAGATGGAGAAGCGCCGCGCCGAACGCGCCGAGTTCGAAGCCTGGAAGGCCGAGCGCGACAAGAAGGCCGAGTAATCCCGCACGGGGCGTCCACGCTGGACGCCCCTTCCCTCATTTCCGACCACGGACCCGCGCATGCGCACCCTGTTCTGGCGCATCTTCGCCTCGTTCTGGCTGGCCATCGCCCTGGTGGCCGGCCTGTCGCTGCTGCTCGGCCACGCCCTCAACCAGGACGCCTGGATTTTGGCCCGCCACCCCGGCGTGCGCGACCTGGCCAGCCGCTGGATCGAGCGCTACGAACAGAGGGGCCCGCAGGCGGCGCAGGAACTCCTCGAGCGCCACAAACACCGCCGGCATGTCGACGTGCAGGTGCTCGACGAAGCCGGCCAGCCGCTGGTGCGCGGCACCTTCCCGCCCCGCGCGGCGGCCTTCGAGGCGCGCCGCGAAGGCCACCGCCTGCCCTGGCGGCGGCTGACCGAGGACCAGACCAGCGCCGCCAGCGGGCAGACCTACCTGTTCATCTACCGCATCCCGCACGCCGAGCTGGCCGGCTGGCAGCGCGACAGCCTGCTGTGGCCGGTCAGCGCGCTGGCCATCGCCGTGGTGGTGCTGACCCTGTTCAGCGCGCTGCTCACCCTGTCGATCACCCGCCCGCTCAACCGCCTGCGCGGCGCCGTGCACGATCTCGGCCAGACCGCCTACCAGCAGCACAGCCTGGCGCGCCTGGCCGGGCGGCGCGACGAGCTGGGCATCCTGGCGCGCGACTTCAACCGCATGGGCGCGCGCCTGCAGGACCTGATCGCCAGCCAGCGCCAGCTGCTGCGCGACGTTTCCCATGAGCTGCGCTCGCCGCTGGCGCGCCTGCGCATCGCCCTGGCGCTGGCCGAGCGCGCCGGCGACGAGGAACGCGCACGCCTGTGGCCGCGGCTGGTGCAGGAGTGCGACCGCCTGGAGGCGCTGATCAGCGAGATCCTGGTGCTGGCGCGGGTCGACGCCGAGAGCAGCCAGCCGCAGACGGTGGACCTCGCCGCGCTGCTCGGCAAGCTGCGCGAGGATGCGGGCCTGCTGGCGCCGCAGCAGGAGATCCGCCTGGAGATGGAGCCGGGACTGCAGCTGACCGGCTGGCCGGAGCTGCTCGAGCGCGCGCTGGACAACCTGCTGCGCAACGCCCTGCGCTTCAACCCGCCCGACCAGCCGCTGGAGATCGGCGCGCGCCGCGACGGCGAACGCCTGCTGCTGGAAGTCCGCGATCATGGCCCGGGGGTGGCCGGGGAACACCTCGCACAACTGGGCGAGCCGTTCTTCCGCGCCCCCGGCCAGACCAGCGCCGGCCACGGCCTGGGCCTGGCCATCGCCCGCCGCGCGGCACAACGCCATGGCGGCCAGCTGGTGCTGGCCAACCACCCCGACGGCGGCTTCGTCGCCCGCCTCGAACTACCCCTGGGCGGCGACGGAAAGGTCTGAGTTCCAGGCGGCGACGAACTCCGCCGGCTCAAGCGGCTGCGGCGTGCGCAGCTCGCCCTGCGGCGTGCCCAGATAGAGGAAGCCGAGCAGCTGCTCGTTGCCGTCCAGGCCGAGACCGGCGTGCACGGTGGGATCGTAGGACAGCTCGCCGGTGCGCCAGATCGCGCCCAGCCCCAGGGCGTGGGCGGCGAGCAGGATACCGTGCGCCGCGCAGCCGGCGGCCAGCAACTGCTCGGACGCCGGCACCTTGGGATGCTCCCTGACGCAGGCGATCACCACCATCAGCAGCGGGGCGCGCAGCGGCATGGCGCGCACCTTGTCGAGCACCGCCGTCGGCACCTGGGCATCGCGCGCCAGCTCGGCGCGGGCGAACAGCTCGCCGAGCGCCTCGCGGGCCTCGCCCTCGATGGTCAGGAAGCGCCACGGCCGCAGCTGGCCGTGATCCGGCGCGCGCAGGGCGGCGCGCAGCAGCAGCTCGCGCTGCTCGGGCGTGGGCGCCGGCTCGCCCAGGCGGGCCACCGAGACACGGTTGAACAGCGCATCGAGCGCATCCATGGACATTCTCCTTGAAGGGTCGGAGCCGGCATTCTAGCCGGGATCTCAGGCCGCGCGGTCGGGCGACAGGTCAGGCTGCAGCGGCGGAGTCAGCGGCGGCAGGCCGTGGGCGGCGCGGGCGGCGTCGCAGCGCGGGTTGTGCTCGCCGTGTTCCCAGGACGCCTCGAACTCGCGGCACGCCGAGGAGCGCTGCTCGTACATGGTGCAGCGCACGCCGCAGCCGACCTCGCCCATCAGGCTGACGCAGCGCGCCGGCTTGCTGGTGGTGCCGCGCATGGCGGCGTGGTGGGGGCTGATCTGCTCGACCAGCTCGTCCGGAACCAGGCCACCGGCCGACCGGCACTCGCCCCAATAGAAGGACACACGAAAATACGCGCAGCAGGCGCCGCACGTCAGGCAGGGATTGTTTTCGGACATCGGTGCAACACCGCAGGAACCGGCGACTGCCGGCGGGAGCCGCGGATTCTAGCGAGCGCCGAATCGGCCTGAAAAGGCCGTCCGGCAGAAAAATTCACGGCCGTTTACAGCTCTGGCGGACGAGCGCAGAATGCCGCCCGCCCCGGCCAGTGATACTCCGCCATGACCCTGTCGACCCTGCGCATGATCGCCTTCCTCCTGGGCATCTTCCTCATCACGCTGGCTGCCAGCATGGTCATCCCCATCCTCACCCAGCTGACCATGAAAGGCGCCGAGGAGCGGCTCTCCGACTTCGTCTGGCCCGCCCTGATCACCTTCGGCTGCGGCCTGGCCATGGTCCTCCCCGGCCAGCCCAAGCACCTGCAGCTGCGCCCGCGCGACATGTACATGCTGACCACCTCGAGCTGGGTGGTGGTGTGCGGGTTCGCCGCCCTGCCGATGGTGTTCATCCAGCACATCAGCTACACCGACGCCTTCTTCGAGACCATGTCGGGGATCACCACCACCGGCTCGACCATCCTCAGCGGCCTCGACAACGCCTCGCCCGCCCTGCTGATCTGGCGCTCCATGCTGCACTGGCTGGGCGGCATCGGCTTCATCGGCATGGCGGTGGCGGTGCTGCCGCTGCTGCGCGTCGGCGGCATGCGCCTGTTCCAGACCGAGTCCTCCGACTGGTCGGAGAAGGTCATGCCGCGCTCGCACATGGTGGCCAAGTACATCCTCGCCATCTACGTCGCCTTCACCGCCCTCGGCTTCTTCGCCTTCTGGTGGGCCGGCATGACGCCGTTCGAGGCGATCAACCACTCCATGGCCTCGATCTCCACCGGCGGCTTCTCCACCTCCGACTCCTCGCTGGCGCACTGGACGCAGCCGGCGGTGCACTGGGTCGCCGTGGTGTTCATGCTGCTCGGCAGCCTGCCGTTCACCCTCTACGTGGCCTTCCTGCGCGGCAACCGCAAGGCGATCGTCCGCGACCATCAGGTGCGCGGCTTCCTCGGCTTCCTGCTGGTCACCTGCCTGGGCTTCGCCACCTGGCTGTGGTTCAACTCCGAGCACGCCTGGCTGGATGCGCTGCGCATCGTCACCGTCAACGTGGTCTCGGTGGTCACCACCACCGGCTTCGCCCTCGGCGACTACACCCTGTGGGGCGGCTTCGCCGTGCTGATGTTCTTCTACCTGACCTTCATCGGCGGCTGCTCCGGCTCCACCGCCGGCGGCCTGAAGATCTTCCGCTTCCAGGTCGCCTACGTGATGCTCAAGGCCAACCTGCAGCAGATGATCCACCCGCGCGCGGTGATCAAGCAGCAGTACAACAACCACCCGATCGACGAGGACATCGTCCGCTCGCTGATCACCCTGTCGTTCTTCTTCACCATCACCATCGGCGTGATCGCCTTGGGCCTCGCCCTGCTCGGCCTCGACTGGGTCACCGCGCTGACCGGCGCCGCCACCGCGGTGTGCAACGTCGGCCCGGGCCTGGGCCCGATCATCGGCCCGGCCGGCAACTTCGCCAGCCTGCCGGACAGCGCCAAGTGGCTGCTGTCGGTCGGCATGCTGCTCGGCCGCCTGGAGATCGTCACCATCCTGGTGGTGCTGACCCCGGCGTTCTGGCGCCACTGAGGCCGGAGCGCAGGACGCACGCCTCCTTTGCGCCCGGCGGGCGGCTCGGCTAATATCCGGCGTCCGCCATGCCCTTGCCCGCATGGCCTGTCCAGCCCGCAGCACCCAGCAGAGGTGCGGGCCCCTGTCAGGGAAGTCCCCGACCCGATGAAGTTCACCATTCTCGGGCGTTCGGTCAACAAGTTGCCGGACCCCCACCTGCGCGAATACCAGTCACGCACCCTGGCTTACCTGGCCGCTGCCGCCAGCATCGCCGCCGGCACCTACAGCCAGTTCTTCGGCTACGACATCCTCTGGCTGGTGCCCTACACCCTGCTCTACCCGCACCTGGCCCACCACCTCAGCCGGCGCTTCAGGCACAGCCATCCCGAGCAGACCGACCAGGCCCTGCTGCTGATCGACGCCGCCCATGCCGGCATCGGCATGAGCCTGCTCGGCTACGCGCTGGTGCCGAGCCTGATGTTCGCCCTGACCCTGACCTTCACCGCGCTGATCGTCGGCGGCCTGCGCTCGCTGGTCGTCGCCGTGCTCGCCGCGCTGATCGGCGCGGTGCTCTCGGGCGTGGCCATCGGCCCGGAACTCAAGCTGGACACCCCGCCGCTGGTGGCCGGGGTCAGCATCCTGTTCACCCTCCTCTATGTCTGCATCGCCGCCTTCCTCGTCCACGAGCAGGGCCAGCGCCTGGCCCAGGCGCGCGAGGAGATCAAGAAGGAACAGGAGAAGGCCGCGGGGCTGGCACGCAACCTGGCCAAGTACCTGTCGCCGCAGGTGTGGGAATCGATCTTCAGCGGCAAGAAGAGCGTGCGCCTGGAGACCCAGCGCAAGAAGCTCACCGTGTTCTTCTCCGACATCAAGGGCTTCACCGAGCTGTCCGAGGAACTCGAGGCCGAGGCGCTGACCGACCTGCTCAACACCTACCTCAACGAGATGTCGAAGATCGCCCTCAAGTACGGCGGCACCATCGACAAGTTCATCGGCGACGCGGTGATGGTGTTCTTCGGCGACCCCACCACCCAGGGCGCCAAGAAGGACGCCGTGGCCGCGGTGTCCATGGCCATCGCCATGCGCAAGCACATGAAGGTGCTGCGCCAGCAGTGGCGCAGCCAGGGCATCACCAAGCCGCTGGAGATCCGCATGGGCATCAACACCGGCTACTGCACCGTGGGCAACTTCGGCGCCGACACGCGCATGGACTACACCATCATCGGCCGCGAGGTGAACCTCGCCAGCCGCCTGGAAAGCGCCTCCGAGTCCGGCGAGATCCTCATCTCCCACGAGACCTACTCGATGATCAAGGACGTGATCATGTGCCGCGACAAGGGCCAGATCAGCGTCAAGGGCTTCTCCCGCCCGGTGCAGATCTACCAGGTGGTCGACTTCCGCCGCGACCTCGGCGCCAGCTCCAGCTACCTGGAGCACGAGCTGCCCGGCTTCTCCATGTACCTGGACACCAACAGCATCCAGAACTACGACAAGGAGCGGGTCATCCTCGCCCTGCAGCAGGCCGCCGAGAAGCTGCGCGACAAGGTCATCTTCTGATCGACGCGCGCCTGCGCCATACTGCGCGCATGCCTGCCCCACTCCCCCTGCCCGCCTGCTGCAGCGCCCCGGTCACCGACTGGGTGCTGCCGCAGGCGCTGCCCGGCCTGCACCTGCACAGCTGCCGCTTCGACCCGGCGCAGCTCGCCGCAGACGACTTCGCCCGCTGCGCCCTCGCGGCGCCGGCCGGCATCGCCAGCGCCGCGCGCAAGCGCCAGAGCGAGTTCCTCGCCGGTCGCCTGTGCGCCGCCAGCGCCCTGCAGGCCCTCTGCGGCCAGTCCAGCTACCCCGCCCGTGGCGCCGACAACGCGCCCTGCTGGCCGGCCGGGGTCACCGGCAGCATCACCCACAGCCACGGCTGGGCCGCCGCCCTGGTCGGCGCCCAGGACGCCTGGCGCGGCCTCGGCCTGGACGCCGAGCGCCTGCTGGGCAGCGACCGCGCCGAGCGCCTGGCCGGCGAGATCCTCACCGCCGACGAACTGGCGCACTTCCGCCGCCTGCCCGAGGCCGAGCGCGGCCTGCACCTGACCCTGTGCTTCTCGCTCAAGGAAAGCCTGTTCAAGGCCCTCTACCCGCTGGTCGGCCGGCGCTTCTGGTTCCACGCCGCCGCGCTGGTCGAGCAGGCCGGCGACGGCCGGGTGCGCCTGCAGCTGCGCGAGGACCTGGACGGCGAATGGCGCCAGGGACGCTGCCTGGACGGCCAGTTCGCCGTCCGTGAAGAGCGCCTGCTGAGCCTGGTGGCGGTCGCCGCCGACTGAGGCGCATCGCACAATCGGGGCATTTTTCCAAGCCTGCCCACATACTAGATATTGTGTTAATTTGCGCGCCCTTCGCCACCCGAGCCGACCTGCAGGACGGTCCACGGCAGGCGACGAACGGCGCAGAGACAGCACTGCCGCGGCCTGCACCGCAGGGCCTGGAGAAGCGCACAGCAGCCCCACAGCTTATCCACAGCACTATCCACAGCCGCGGTTTGCACCCTCGTAACGAGCGCACTATGCTGTGCCACAGGCACACGAAGGACACTACATCTAGTGTCCTTCGGCTTTTTCAGGCACCACCAGGCGCCAGCTCTTTGACCCTCGTCACAGCCGTAGTGAGACAAGGCCGCAGCCGCCCGGACGGCCGCTCTGCTAGCCTCACTGCCGCACGCCGGACCGACGCCCCGAGGGGCGGAGACAGGCGAAGACGAAACACAAGATGTAGTAGTTTCAACAGCCTGCAGACAGACCGGCGCACCGCTCTGTCGCAGCCGGAACAGAGTCATTAACTGACGCTCGCCCCGTGCCGCCTGCCCGCCTGCCCACCGTGGTGTTGCGGCAGGTCGACCCGCCAAGGCGCACCGCGCGAGCGTCCGGTCCGAAACCCCAAACTGCGGAGTCCCCGATGTACACCGACACCACTCGCGAGAACGCCCAGGCCGACGCCGGCCAGGATCTGGCCGCCACCGCTCCCGGCCAGCTGCGCGTGATCAAGCGCAACGGCACCGTCGTGCCCTACACCGACGACAAGATCACCGTTGCCATCACCAAGGCCTTCCTCGCGGTGGAGGGCAGCTCCGCTGCCACCTCGTCGCGCATCCACGACACCGTGGCGCGCCTGACCGAGCAGGTCAGCGCCACCTTCAAGCGCCGCATGCCGTCCGGCGGCACCATCCACATCGAGGAGATCCAGGACCAGGTCGAACTGGCCCTGATGCGCGCCGGCGAGCACAAGGTCGCCCGCGACTACGTGATCTACCGCGAAGCCCGCGCCCAGGAGCGCAAGCGCGCCGCCGCGACCAGCGAAGTGGCCCAGCCGCACCCGAGCATCCGCGTCACCCTGGCCAACGGCGAGAAGACCCCGCTGGATCTCGGCCGCCTGCAGACCATCATCGCCGAGGCCTGCGAAGGCCTGGCCGAGGTCGACGGCGCGCTGATCCAGCGCGAGACCCTGAAGAACCTCTACGACGGCGTGTCCGAGAAGGACGTCAACACCGCCCTGGTGATGACCGCGCGCACCCTGGTCGAGCGCGAGCCGAACTACTCCTTCGTCACCGCCCGCCTGCTGATGGACACCCTGCGCGCCGAAGCCCTGGGCTTCCTCGGCATCGCCGAGCGCGCCACCCACCACGAGATGGCCGGGCTGTACGCCAAGGCGCTGGCCGTGTACGTCGACAAGGGCATCGAGTTCGAGCTGCTCGACCCGAAACTGCGCGAATTCGACCTGGCCCGCCTGGGCGCCGCGCTGGATCACGAGCGCGACCAGCAGTTCACCTACCTCGGCCTGCAGACCCTCTACGACCGCTACTTCCTGCACAAGAACGACATCCGCTTCGAGCTGCCGCAGGTGTTCTTCATGCGCGTCGCCATGGGCCTGGCCATCGAGGAGCAGGACCGCGAGGCGCGCGCCATCGAGTTCTACAACCTGCTGTCGTCGTTCGACTACATGGCGTCGACCCCGACCCTGTTCAACGCCGGCACCCTGCGTCCGCAGCTGTCCAGCTGCTACCTGACCACCGTTCCGGACGACCTGTCGGGCATCTACAACGCCATCCACGACAACGCCATGCTGTCGAAATTCGCCGGCGGCCTGGGCAACGACTGGACCCCGGTGCGCGCGCTGGGCTCCTACATCAAGGGCACCAACGGCAAGAGCCAGGGCGTCGTGCCCTTCCTCAAGGTGGTCAACGACACCGCCGTGGCGGTCAACCAGGGCGGCAAGCGCAAGGGCGCGGTGTGCGCCTACCTGGAAACCTGGCACCTGGACATCGAGGAATTCCTCGAGCTGCGCAAGAACACCGGTGACGACCGTCGCCGCACCCACGACATGAACACCGCGAACTGGATTCCCGACCTGTTCATGAAGCGCGTGTTCGAGGACGGCGACTGGACCCTGTTCTCCCCGTCCGACGTGCCGGACCTGCACGACCTGACCGGCAAGGCCTTCGAGGAGCGCTACGAGTACTACGAAGCCCTGACCCAGTACGGCAAGCTCAAGCTGCACAAGACCATCAAGGCCAAGGACCTGTGGCGCAAGATGCTGTCGATGCTGTTCGAGACCGGCCACCCGTGGCTGACCTTCAAGGACCCGTGCAACCTGCGCAGCCCGCAGCAGCACGTCGGTGTCGTGCACAGCTCCAACCTGTGCACCGAGATCACCCTCAACACCAACGCCGACGAGATCGCGGTGTGCAACCTGGGTTCGATCAACCTGGTCAACCACATCGTCGATGGCAAGCTGGACACCGCCAAGCTGGCGCGCACCGTGAAGACCGCCGTGCGCATGCTCGACAACGTCATCGACATCAACTACTACAGCGTGCCGCAGGCGCAGAACGCCAACTTCAAGCACCGTCCGGTGGGCCTGGGCATCATGGGCTTCCAGGACGCCCTGTACCTGCAGCACATCGCCTACGGTTCCGAAGACGCCATCGCCTTCGCCGACCAGTCGATGGAGGCCATCAGCTACTTCGCCATCCAGGCCTCCTGCGACCTGGCCGACGAGCGCGGCGCCTACTCGACCTTCGACGGCTCGCTGTGGAGCCAGGGCATCCTGCCGATCGACTCGCTGGACATCCTCGCCGAACAGCGTGGCGCCAAGTACATCGAGGTCGACCGCTCCAGCACCCTGGACTGGGCGCCGATCCGCGCCCGCGTGCAGAAGGGCATGCGCAACTCCAACATCATGGCCATCGCGCCGACCGCGACCATCTCCAACATCGTTGGCGTGTCGCAGTCGATCGAGCCGACCTACCAGAACCTGTACGTGAAGTCGAACCTGTCCGGCGAGTTCACCGTGATCAACCCCTACCTGGTCCACGACCTCAAGGCCCGCGGCCTGTGGGACCCGGTGATGGTCAACGACCTCAAGTACTACGACGGCTCCGTGCAGCAGATCGAACGCATCCCGGCCGACCTCAAGGCGATGTACGCCACCGCCTTCGAAGTCGAGACCAAGTGGATCGTCGAGGCCGCCAGCCGCCGCCAGAAGTGGATCGACCAGGCCCAGTCGCTGAACCTGTACATCGCCGGCGCCTCGGGCAAGAAGCTCGACGTGACCTACCGCATGGCCTGGTTCCGCGGTCTGAAGACCACCTACTACCTCCGCGCGCTGGCCGCCACCAGCACCGAGAAGTCGACCATCACCACCGGCAAGCTCAACGCCGTGTCTGCTGGAGATACCTCGGCCGCAGGCAATCCGTCGATTTCGCAGACCGAGCCGAAGCCGGCGCCGGTGCCGCAGGCGTGCAGCATCGACAACCCGGATTGCGAAGCCTGCCAGTAAGCCGCACGCCCCTCTCCCGCCGGGAGAGGGGCTACCGAACACCTTCGACCGGCCTGCCCCGGTCCCCCAATCAGGAGCAAGCACCATGCTGAGCTGGGATGAATTCGATACCGAGGAAACCGTAGCCGCCAAGCCGGCCGCTGCCGCCAGCGAGAGCGCTGCGCCGATAACCCTCGACAAGCTGGACAGCGCCGGCGACGCCTTCGCCCACGACGCCCGCGCCGTCACCGCCGACGACTCCGCCGCCGTGGCCCGCGCCAAGGCCGCGCTCAACGAGCTGGACATCCGCGAAGGCCTGGAAGACCTCGAAGGCGCCGCCGCCCGCGTGCGCGTCGACGAGAAGCGCATGATCAACTGCCGCGCCGACCTCAACCAGCTGGTGCCGTTCAAGTACGACTGGGCCTGGCAGAAGTACCTCGACGGCTGCGCCAACCACTGGATGCCGCAAGAGGTCAACATGAACGCGGACATCGCCCTGTGGAAGAGCCAGGACGGCCTCACCGAGGACGAGCGCCGCATCGTCATGCGCAACCTCGGTTTCTTCTCCACCGCCGACTCGCTGGTCGCCAACAACCTGGCCCTGGCCGTGTACCGCCTGATCACCAACCCCGAGTGCCGCCAGTACATCCTGCGCCAGGCCTTCGAGGAAGCGATCCACACCCACGCCTACCAGTACTGCATCGAGTCGCTGGGCATGGACGAGGGCGAGATCTTCAACATGTACCACGAGATCCCGAGCGTCGCGAAGAAGGCGTCCTGGGGCCTCAAGTACACCCGCTCGATCTCCGACCCGCAGTTCAACACCGGCACCGTCGAGACCGACAAGCAGTTCCTCAAGAACCTGATCGCCTACTACTGCGTGCTGGAAGGCATCTTCTTCTACTGCGGCTTCACCCAGATCCTCTCCATGGGCCGCCGCAACAAGATGACCGGCACCGCCGAGCAGTTCCAGTACATCCTGCGCGACGAGTCCATGCACCTGAACTTCGGCATCGACATGATCAACCAGATCAAGATCGAGAACCCGCACCTGTGGGACGCCGAGATGAAGGACGAGGCGACCCAGATGATCCTGCAGGGCACCCAGCTGGAGATCGAATACGCCCGCGACACCATGCCGCGCGGCGTGCTGGGCATGAACGCGGCGATGATGGAGGACTACCTCAAGTTCATCGCCAACCGCCGCCTGACCCAGATCGGCCTGCCGGAACAGTACCCGGGCACCACCAACCCGTTCCCGTGGATGAGCGAGATCATGGACCTGAAGAAGGAGAAGAACTTCTTCGAGACTCGCGTCACCGAGTACCAGACTGGTGGGGCGTTGGCTTGGGATTGATTCCGGGCGGCGACGACCGAAAGACCGAGCGCTTTACCTGAAATGGATATTTGGGGCAGCGAGTAGAAAGGACCGAAGCCCCGCCTTGTGCGGGGTTTTTATTTTTTGGAACAAAAATGGCCAACAACAAAGTAGACCTTTTAAAAAAATATACCGAGAAGAGCCGATATAGCAACTTCGGGCCATGCATAAGAAAAATCCACATTGATGGTTTCAGGGGAATCAGAAACCTTGACCTAATTCTCGACTACCCTATAACCGCAATTTCCGGACTAAACGGAGCTGGAAAGAGCACTCTTGGCCAGCTAGCTGTTTGCGCCTATAAAAAACCATCCACTGCAACAGAGTATAAACGCCAGTATATAAAAGATTTTTTCCCAATATCACCAGCAGACCCAAAACCAATTTCAGATGATGCAAAAATAGTCTACACATACGAAACCGATGACCACAAAAAGCCACAAGAAGTAACAGTCTCACGAGCAAACTCAGCATGGCCTGGATATAAACGCCAACCAGAAAGACACTGTTACTACGTAGGATTCACCGTATACATCCCAAAAGTTGAGAGACGAGATCTCAGCGTATACGGAGGAAG
Organism: Pseudomonas sp. OF001; assembly: GCF_904426495.1. NCBI lineage: Bacteria > Pseudomonadati > Pseudomonadota > Gammaproteobacteria > Pseudomonadales > Pseudomonadaceae > Pseudomonas > Pseudomonas sp. OF001. The sequence continues at coordinate 79,022 of NZ_CAJGBM010000010.1, forward strand.
CACTCTCAAGTTCACTGAAAAACGGGAGATCGAGAAAGAAGTCATCAAAAAAATGGCAAAAATAATAGGCCACAAATATGACGACGTATCTTTCCAAGGTGTTTCACACAAAGAAAAAGAATCAGAAATAGGGATTGCCTCAAGACTCGGATACTCCTATTCCGAAAATAACATGGGGTTTGGTGAGGGGAGAATACTGTATACGATCGACCAACTAGAAACATCGCCCGAGCAATCATTATTCATACTTGAAGAGCCAGAAACATCATTACACGAAAGCGCCCAGCACGAGTTCGCAAAATACTTGATTGACGTATGCCTTAGAAGAGGCCATCAAATAATATTGTCAACGCACTCAAGCGTCATACTGAACGCACTACCTCCCGAGGCCAGAAAACTAATACTTAGAAATGAATCAGGCGTAGAAATAAAGAACAAAATATCAGCCTCACACATCCGCTCAATCCTCTCATCCGGCCACTCGAGAGAACTTGACATTTGCGTTGAGGATATATTTTCAAAGGTTCTTCTCACAGAAATCATAAGACTCAAAAAAAAGGAAATCCTGAAATCCATAGCCATACATGACATTGGAGACAAGGACGCAGTCCGAGAGGCAACTCAAATACTTAACAAAACCGGAAAAAAGGCCATTGCAGTCAGAGATGCTGACGTTGGCGAAGACAAAAAGACACATTTATTCTCATTCCCCGGCTCCTTCCCACCGGAAATAGAGGTTTTCCAAAACACCCAAGTCAAGATAGCACTACAAGAAAAATACGACATAGATATGGACTGGCTACTCGAAAGAGACGAAATAAAAGACCATCACAAAATTGCAAAGCACGTCGCTAAAGAAGCAGAAACAGAAGAGGAAGTAATAAGGAACTACGCAATCGAAAAGTACACAGGCGTAATATCAAACGAATTTGACAAACTGATATCCACTATCGAGAAATACCTGTAGGGCGGCGACTGCAGAAATCTTCCTTGGTGGAAAATCGCTTCGCGAGCCAGGTAGGGCGGGGCATTTGACTCGCGTGGAACGGGCGTCCGATAGCCGCTGCCGGTGGGGCTGTCATGTTGTGCGGCGATGTTGCGGCGTGGGTTTGGGCATTGTCCGGCGGGTTACGCCTGCGGCTAACCCGCCCTACGTGAATCCAAGCTGGTGCCTGGCGGCGGGTCTACCATCAACACAAGCCCGCCAGCCACGACCTGAACCTGCGAAGGTACGCCATGAGCCAGAAGATCGACCTGACGATCCAGCACGACTACCTGAATCCCTTTGCCTCGCCAGACAACCCCAGACTGAGCCCCGAACTGGTGGACTACCTGTCGGACAGCGCCTGGTATCACTCCGAACTGGAGCTGCAAATCAGCTGCCCGCAAGACGAGCGCGAGCGCCTGCAGCAGGCCATCGGCAATACCTTTACGGAAAAGAGCGAACAGCTCAGAGGCAATATCAGAGCCCAGCGGCTGGGCGGGGTGGTGCTGGCAGGGCTGGCGATCACCCTGGTGCTGGCGGCCACGGCGCTGGGCGTCGAGGGCACCATCCCCGTGGGGGTCGTCACCGTCACCGCGTGGATGATGACCTGGCGCACCGCGGAGATATTCCTGCTGGATATCCGCAACGGCCGACGGGAGCTGCGCAAGTACCAGCGCATCATCAACGCGCCCAAACACTTCTTCTGAGGCCATGCGCTTGCAGGACCCCGATCGTTACCACGCTCCGCGTGGGAATGCAGCCCTCGACACTCCGCGTTCACCCGCAGCGCCGCATGCTCCAGCGAAGTAGCCTGCACCTTGCTTGGTGGAAAATCGCTGCGCGAGTTTTCCACGGGGTGGCCATCCACCCTACGCCGGACGATGCGGCGGCGAAAAGCGCCCCTACCTGACTTGAAAAGCCTCAGTGCTTCACACAGGCAAACAGCGCATTCCCGGAGCTGCCATCCCAGGGAATCAGCTTCTGGTAATCGTGCTCGAACACATGCACCTCGAAGTACGGCTCCAGCAGCGCCTGCAGCTCGTCGAAGTTCACCGCGACCATCGGGTGTTCGTCGTGCCACACCTGGGTCTCGTCCGCCACGCGGCGTTCGATGCGCAGCCGCAGCGACTGCCGCTCGCCCTCGCCGGGGTAGTTCCAGCCGGAGCTGAAGTTGAACAGGCCGTCCTCATGCTGGGCGCTGTGGCTCACGCAGGAGGCGTTGTCGATCCGACGCTTGTCGACCGCGTTGAAGCAGAACAGCCCGTCGCTGGCCAGGGCGCGGTGCGCGGTGGCGATGCAGGCCTGCAGCCGGTCGAGGCCGCCGCTGTAGTGGATCGAGTAGAGGAAGCAGGTGATCAGGTCCTGCGGCTCGTCCGCGGTGAAGGCGCACATGTCCTGGCGGGAGAACTGCGCCTCCGGGCAGCGCAGGGCGGCGCGGTCGAGCATCGGCTGGTTGATGTCGAGGCCGCTGCTGGCGTAACCGGCGTCGATGAAGTGGCGGACATGCGGTCCGGTGCCGCAGGCCAGGTCGAGATGCCGGCGCCCGCCATTGCCGAACAGCTGCTGCAGCCGGTGCACGCAGTGGCTCTGCGCCGGGTAGTCGATATCGGCGCACATCAGGTCGTAATAACCGGACAAGTCGTTGTAGAGGGTATTGCCGGCCATGATGGTCTGATGTTCCAGGCGGAGCGTGGGGGCGCGCATCATAGCCCAAGCCGGGGATGGGGGCATGAAAAGCACGCCCGGCGGCGGGGCGCTCGGTCGGCGCCGCCCGGTGGAGGATCGCTGCGCGAGTCCTCCACCCTACGGAACAGGCCCGCCGCTCAGACGCAGTTGCCGGCGCAGCCGCCGCGGGCGCAGGCCGGGGGCTCGGGGTTCTTCAGGGCGCGGCTGCTGACCACGCCGGAGGCGCCGAGCAGCTTGGTCACCGGGGCGGCGTCGGGGATCGAGGCATCTTCCGCCAGGCTGCAGGCGGCGCGCAGTTCGCCCCAGGTCTTCGGGCTCAGGGCCATCGGGTGCTGGACTTCGTACACCTGGCCGTTGGCTTCGCAGCGGTAGTCGTAGGTCGGCATGGGGATTCCTCTCGCGGTGGTTGCGGGTGGCGATACTCTACCCGTTCCTAGCGCCACGGAAAGAGGCCACGCGGCAGCGCGGCATGGCGCAGTTCGCAGGTTGCGCCATGGAACCCCGGCACGCCGGGCCGGTCAGTCTGTTACCGTGATGCGGCTCACCCGCAACGCCCCAGCGCAAGGAACTTGCCCATGATCGTTCGCCCCCCTGCCCTGTTCGCCCTCGCCATCGGCCTGCCGCTGGCGGCCTGCGCCGCCACGCCCGAGGCGCTCAAGCCGTTCCCGGCCGCTGCCGCGGGTTACCAGCGCCACGTGATCGACCTGCCGGCCCAGCCGGACGAGGCCGACCACAAGGTGGAGCTGATCGCCGGCAAGACCATGGAGGTGGACTGCAACCAGCGTCGCCTGGGCGGCCAGTGGCAGGAGAAGACGGTGGAGGGCTGGGGCTACGGCTACTACGAGCTGGAGAAGGTCGGCCCGGCATTCGGCACCCTGATGGCCTGCCCGGAGGGCAGCCGCAAACAGGCCTTCGTGCCGGTCGGCGGCGAGCCGATGCTGGTGCGCTACAACAGCAGGCTGCCGCTGGTGATCTACGCCCCCGCCGACGTGGAGGTGCGCTACCGCATCTGGTCGGCCGGGAAGGACAGCAGGCCTGCGTTGCAGCAGTAGAGGGAATCCCCCCTAGCCCCCCTTTTGCAAAGGGGGGGGATGGCTCGGTGGTGGACTGGAGAATGGTGTTCTGTGCCTGAACACCTGGAGCCCATACAGACCTACGCCCTCTTTGCCAATGCAGAGATGGTTCGGCAGCGTGTTGGCGAATGGCGTTCTGTGCCTGAACATCAGGAATCGCACCGCTCCACTCCCCCCTTTGCAAAAGGGGGGCCGGGGGGGATTCCACCGCTACGGGTGACGCCCCCCGACCATCAGACCTCGCACCGTCCCACTCCCCCCTTTGCAAAAGGGGGGGCCGGGGGGGATTCCACCGCTGCGGGTGACGCCCCCGACAATCAGACCTCGCACCGTCCCACTCCCCCCTTTGCAAAAGGGGGGCCGGGGGGGATTCCACCGCTGCGGGTGACGCCCCCCGACCATCAGACCTCGCACCGTCCCACTCCCCCCTTTGCAAAAGGGGGGGCCGGGGGGGATTCCACCGCTGCGGGTGACGCCCCCGACCATCAGACCTCGCACCGCCCCACTCCCCCCTTTGCAAAAGGGGGGGCCGGGGGGATTCCGCCGCTGCGGGTGACGCCCCCGACCATCAGACCTCGCACCATCCCACTCCCCCCTTTGCAAAAGGGGGGCCGGGGGGGATTCCCAGCTCCTCCCGAATCGCCTCCAGCACCCCCGCCAGCTCCCGCAGCACCTGCCGGTTGTCGAAGCGGATCACCCGCAGCCCCAGCGCCTCCAGCGTTCGGGTGCGCTGGCGGTCGTATTCGATGGCCTCCGGCGCATGGTGCTGGGAACCGTCCAGCTCGATGACCAGTTGCGCCGCGGCACAGTAGAAATCGACGATGTAGCCAGCCAGCGGCTTCTGCCGGTAGAACTGCAGGCCGCCCAGCTGCTTGCGGCGCAGGCAGGCCCACAGGCACCGCTCGGCGTCGGTCATGTCGTTGCGCAGCTGGCGCGAAAGCGGTTTCAGACGACGATCGTAGGGCAGCATGATGGGACGCCTCCTTGCGTGCCTGCCGTGGGGCGCTCGGCGCCTTGTCAGCCCTGCCTCAGCGCCACCAGCGCGAAGCCGCAGACGATGCCGGCCAGGGCGATCAGCCAGCCGATCCGGTAGCCACGGTTCTTGTTCGCCTGGCGAACGGGGTCCACGGGTTTCTTCTTTCTCACAAGTCCACCTGTCTCTCGATCGAATCAAGGCGCCCGGCCGGCAGCCGGCCCGCGCAAGGCCGTCTTTGTAGGGGCCGCGAGCGCGCTTGTCCAGCCCGACGCGCCGGGCTGCATTATGATTGCCCGCCCCACTCTGCACAGGAACGCGCTCATGGCCAGATGGCTGGTGAAAACCGAACCCTCCGAATGCGGCATCGACGACTTCGCCCGCGCGCCGCAGACGCCGATCCGCTGGGACGGGGTGCGCAACTACCAGGCGCGCAACTTCCTCAGGGCCATGGCCGAGGGCGACGAGGTGTTCGTCTACCACGCGAGCTGCAAGGACATCGGCATCGCCGGCGTGGTGCGGGTGGCGCGCACGGCCTACGTCGACCCGACCCAGTTCGATCCGCAGTCGCCCTACTTCGACGCCAAAAGCACGCCGGACAAGCCGCGCTGGGATGCGGTGGACATGGTGTTCGGGCGCAAGCTGGCGCGGCTGATCTCCCTCGACCGCCTCAAGGCCCTGCCCGGCCTGGAGAACCTGCCGCTGGTGCAGCGCGGCAGCCGGCTGTCGGTGATGCCGGTCGGCGAGGAGGAGTGGCGGATCATTCTGGGCGAGTGGCAGTAGGCGGGACGGCCCCGCCTGACAGGGACGCGGCAGGATCAGGAAGGCAGACAGCACAAGGGGGAGCCCATGGGCTCCCCCTTCGAATCGGTCATGCTTTGTTCTTGTTGTGCTGACGGGCTTGTTGTTGTTTTTGGCAACCCGCCCGGCCGGAGGCCGGTGGTAGTCCCAAGTCGGGACCGCAAGAACAAACGTATTCCTTTGGACGCTGATGTTGCCGCTACCCTTGCGGGTCCTACCGGTGCTGGCCGCTGCCTCGGGGCAGTTTTATCGTTCTCGGTCCGGTCGGGGGGAGATCCCTGACGGGCAACTCCTCTCCAAAAGAATCTGTTTGCTGCGCCTCCACCCTGTTGTTCTTGTTGTTATGGAGTCGTTACGTCTTGTTTTTGTTGTGTTGGTTCAGCGTTGTTGTTTTTGTTGTGCCAGAGATAAAGCAGGTGCCGTGCCAACTTTTGAAATCCCTTTAAAATCAATGACTTATCCATTTCAGGCGCACCCGCGGGGCTGCCGGTGACGGCCAATCGGTTACCCGCCGACCCAGGCGGCGTTACGCCGGCACCGGTGCGGTAACACCCGCGCCCCCACCCTCCCCAGCCGCGTCCGTGGCCGGCTCGCTACATCAGCGCGTCGATCAGCACCGCGTTGGTATAGATCAGGCTGCCGTCGCTGGCGCGATGGCCGACCAGGTGGAACTGGCCGCGCTGGTCCTCCTTGCGCAGGTAGACGCGCAGCTGGCAGTCGGACAGCGGCCCGCATTCCGGTGGGGTGACCAGCTCCAGGGTGGCGAGGTCGACGTCCAGCAGCTCCTCGGCTGCACCGCTGCGCTGCAGGCGCTCTTCGGCCTGCTCGAGCTTCACGCGCTGGTCGCCGCCGATGTAGAAGTGGATCAGCCCCATGGGCACGGATTTCTCGGCGGGACTGGGCTTGCACCAGCTCTCGATCTCGAAACTGCTCATCGCGGTTCCTCCCCTGTGGTGTGGAAGTCCGCCCTTGAGCATAGCCAAGCGGACGGCATTCTCCCGTCCGCTCGACGGCGCGTCGCTCAGGGCGCGCCGAACAGCGCGGTCCAGTAGATTCCCGCATCGCTCTTCGGGTCGATCGCGTAGGCCGCGCCCAGCTCGCGGTACTGCGGGTTCATCAGGGTGGCGCAGTGGCCGGGGCTGGCCAGCCAGCCGTCGACCACCTTGCGCGCGCTGTCCTGCGCGGCGGCGATGTTCTCGCCGATCAGCCCGCCGCCGTAGCCGGCCAGCTCGGCACGGTCGCTCGGGGTGCGGCCGTCGCGGTCGCGGTGGGCGAAGAAGTTGCCGTTGGCCATGGCCCGGCTGTGGGTTTCCGCCACGCTGCCCAGGGTGGCGTTCCAGGCCAGCGGCGCCGCCGCGGCGAAGGTCTGGCCGCCGCACTGGCGGGCCTGGGCGCGGGCGGCGTTGATGCCGTCGAGCAGCTTCTGCCCTTCCGCCTGCCAGTCGCCCATGCGCCCGGCCAGCAGCGGCCGCGCCAGCACGATGCGCCAGTCGCGGCCCGCGCGGCTGACGCCGATATCGACGAACTGCGGGTCCAGCAGCACCTGACAGTAGCTGGCCTGCAGCGCCGTCATGACCGCCTGGGCGTCGCGCGGCCCGGACAGGCTGATGGCCTGGGCGGTCACCATCTGGTAGTCGGTGCGGGTCAGCGCCTGCTGCAGGTCGCCCACGGCGCCGGCCGGCAGGATCAGCCGCGGATCGGCCACCAGCGGCGGCAGCTCCTCGGACACCTGGTTGGCACAGCGCTGCACCTGGCCGCGGTAGGCGTTGATCGACTCGAGCAACTGCGACTCTTCGCTCGCCCCGGCAGCGGCGGCGAACAGCACTCCCAGCGGCACCGCGGCAAGCCGCAGCACGGACGAAGCAATGGGCATGGAAACCTCCTTGGTCGGACTGCCGCCATGATGCGCGATTGCGGCCCCGTTGCGCACGCCCGCCCGGGAAGGCGGCTGGCCGGGGCGCGCAGGGCGCGGCAGCTGTGCGCCTGCCGGCGGCGCGGCTATGATCGGACTCATGAGCACTCCGCCGCCACTCCGCCAGCCCTGCCCGCCCGGTGTCTGCATCTGCAGGCACCGCGAGCTGCTGGACGATCCGCACGGCGACCTGCGCATCCTGCTGCTGACCCGCCACGAGGAAAGGCGCCTGCTGGAGCGGCTGGAGAACATCCGGGAGCTGGCCGACCTGGAGCGCCTGCAGCGGCGCATGTACGAGCAGCTGGGCATCCGCCTGACCGTCGCGCCCGGCCACAACGAGGTGCGCAGCATGCGCGGCATCACCATCCGCCTCGCCGAACAGGCGGGGCTGTGCCGCAGGACCCGCCGCGCCATTCCGGCGGCGATCCGCCGCGCCTTGGAGGCACGCCCGGAAATCGCCTTCCGCCTGCTCGACTCCTTCGACCTGCTGGGTGACGCCTGACCGCCGCTGCCCCGGCCATCACGCCAGCGATCCAAACGCGTCCCGGGCCGCTACAATGCACGGCTTGTTTCGTTGCGCTCGCGAGCCCGCCCCATGTCCCTGCCCAAACACCACCTGGAACTGCTCAGCCCCGCGCGGGATGTCACCATCGCCCGGGAGGCCATCCTGCATGGCGCCGACGCCGTGTACATCGGCGGCCCCAGTTTCGGTGCGCGGCACAATGCCGAGAACAGCGTGGCGGATATCGCCGAGCTGGTGAAGTTCGCCCACCTGTTCCATGCGCGGGTGTTCGTCACCCTCAACACCATCCTCCACGATGACGAGCTGGAACCGGCGCGCACGCTGATCCACCAGTTGTACGACGCCGGCGTCGACGCGCTGATCGTGCAGGACATGGGCATCATGGAGCTGGATATCCCGCCCATCGAGATCCACGCCAGCACGCAGACCGACATCCGCAGCCTGGAGAAGGCGAAGTTCCTCGCCGACGCCGGCTTCTCCCAGCTGGTGCTGGCCCGCGAGCTGAACCTGCAGGAAATCCGCCAGATCAGCGACAGCGTCGACGCCACGGTGGAGTTCTTCATCCACGGCGCGCTGTGCGTGGCCTTCTCCGGGCAGTGCTACATCTCCCACGCGCAGACCGGGCGCAGCGCCAACCGCGGCGACTGCTCGCAGGCCTGCCGCCTGCCCTACACCCTCAAGGACGAGAGCGGCGCGGTGGTGGCCTACGAGAAGCACCTGCTGTCGATGAAGGACAACAACCAGAGCGCCAACCTGCGCGCGCTGATCGACGCCGGCGTGCGCTCGTTCAAGATCGAGGGGCGCTACAAGGATGTCAGCTACGTCAAGAACATCACCGCCTACTACCGCCAGCGCCTCGACGAGATCCTCGAGGAGCGCCCGGAACTGGCCCGCGCGTCCAGCGGCCGCACCGAGCACTTCTTCGTCCCCGACCCCGAGCGCACCTTCCACCGCGGCAGTACCGACTACTTCGTCAACGACCGCCTGGCCGACATCGGCGCCTTCGACTCGCCGAAGTTCACCGGCCTGCCGGTCGGCGAGGTGCTCAAGGTCGGCAAGCGCGACCTGATCGCCAGCACCAGCGACCCGCTGTCCAACGGCGACGGCCTCAACGTGCTGGTCAAGCGCGAGGTGGTGGGCTTCCGCGCCAGCGTGGTCGAGCTGCTCAGGCAGTTCGAGGAGAACGGCGAGCCGCGCTGGCAGTACCGCGTCGAGCCCAACGAGATGCCGGAAGAACTGAAGCGCCTGCGTCCGAACCATCCGCTCAACCGCAACCTCGATCACAACTGGCAGCAGGCGCTGCTGAAGACCTCCGCCGAGCGGCGCGTCGGCGTGAGCTGGCAGGCCACGCTGAGTGCCGGGCGCGTCACCCTGACCGCCACCAGCGAGGAAGGCGTGAGCGCCTCGGCCAGCCTGGACGGCGCCTTCGGGGCGGCCAACAAGCCGGAGCAGGCGCTGGAGCAGCTGCGCGACCTGCTCGGGCAGCTGGGCACCACCATCTACCATGCCGATGCCGTGGAGATCGACGCGCCCGCGATGCCGTTCGTGCCCAACTCGCAGCTCAAGGCCCTGCGCCGCGAGGTGATCGAGGCGCTGACCGCCGCGCGCATCGCCGCCCACCGCAAGGGCTTCCGCAAGCCGGTCAGCGTGCCGCCGCCGGTCTACCCGGAGTCGCACCTGAGCTTCCTCGCCAACGTCTACAACGAGAAGGCGCGCGCCTTCTACCAGCGCTTCGGCGTGCAGCTGATCGACGCGGCCTACGAGGCCCACGAGGAGACCGGCGAGGTGCCGGTGATGATCACCAAGCACTGCCTGCGCTTCTCCTTCAATCTGTGCCCGAAGCAGGCCAAGGGTTACACCGGCGTGCGCAACAAGGTCGCGCCCATGCAGCTGGTGCACGGCGACGAGGTGCTGACCCTGAAGTTCGACTGCAAGCCGTGCGAGATGCACGTGATCGGCAAGATCAAGGGCCACATCCTCAACCTGCCGCAGCCGGGCAGCCAGGCGAGCATCGTCGCCGAGATCAGCCCCGAGGACCTGCTCAAGACCATCAGGCGGCAGCCGCTGCACTGACCCCGGCAACGACCGCGCCGCTATCGGCGTGGGGCATGACGAACGGTGGACAAGCCTGGCTTGTCCACCGTTCGTCGTTTCTGGCCCGCGATCTGGCGCCGCGGGACTGCTGGCCGCGCCGGCTACCCGGCAGCCGGCGCATCCGCGCACTAGACTTGAGACGTCACTCCCCGGAGATCGCCGTCATGAGCAAGAGTCACGAAACCCACAAGGAAGGCCGCAAGAAGCCGCAGAAGAGCGCCCAGGAAAAACGCCAGGCCAAGCGCGTCAAGAAGTCCGGCGGCACCCTGCTGGGCAGCCACGCGGCGCCCTGAGCCATGCCATGCCCCGGCGTCGCACGCCGGGGCCGCTTGCATGCGCGCCGCGATCCGGTAGGCTGGACGGCCAATCACTGGAGGAATCCCCATGGCCCGAGCCACTGCCCGTCACATCCTGGTTTCCAGCGAAGCCAAGTGCCTTGAACTGAAAGCCGCCATCGAAGCCGGCGCCGACTTCGCCCAGGTCGCCCGCGACAACTCCACCTGCCCGTCCGGCCGCGACGGCGGCAACCTCGGCTCGTTCGGCCGCGGCCAGATGGTCAAGGAGTTCGACAGCGTGGTGTTCAGCGCACCGCTCAACGTGGTGCAAGGTCCGGTGAAGACCCAGTTCGGCTACCACCTGCTGGAAGTCACCAGCCGCCAGGACTGATCCCCGCGCACAAGCAAAAGGGGCTGCCCGATGGCAGCCCCTTTTGCATTGTCCGGCGTAAATCAGGCCGTACCGTCGCCCTGCAGCTGCCGGGCGATGCGTTGCGCCAGCGCGGCGAGGCGTTCCTCGGCCTCACGCTGCTCCGCCTCCTGCCTGAGCAGCGGCACGCACAGGTTCAGCGCCGTGAGCACCAGCAGCTCATGGCTGCCGGCGCGCGGGAAGCGCTGCTGGTTCTGGTCGAGCTGCTCCTGCAGCCTGGCCGCAGCCTGCTCGAGGATCGCCTCCTCGCCGGCCGGCGCCCTGACCGGGTAGCCGATCCCGAGGATCTTCAGGACACGGACGCCACTCTCGCTCATGCGGCGCTACTGGCACCGGCGCGCTGGATCAGCGCCTGCAGGCGGGCCAGGGTGGCGGCCTGCTGCTCTTCCTGCTCCAGCGCGGCCATCTGCAGGTTCTCGTTTTCTTCGCGGGCCTGGCGCAGCTGCTGCTCGAGCTGCTGGCAGCTGGCGCTCAGGGTCTGGTTCTGTTGCAGCAGATCGGCCACAAGGCCTTCGAGTTGCGCAAGGGTGGTTTCAAGCATGGGAACGCTCCGAGGGCTCGTGAATGGCGGCAGAGGATAGTTAAAAGCCCCGCCCCTCACAACCGCCGGACGCTGTGCGACAGGTGCCGGCGAGCGCCCGAGCCGCTAGAATCGGCCACTTCCCGTTCCCGGGCCGGCCCGGGGACCCAACCCTCGCAGCGAGAGAACCGACATGGGCGCCCAGTGGAAAGCCAAACCGAAAGAAGCCGCCGCCAACGCCAGGGGCAAGATCTTCGGCAAGCTGGTGAAGGAAATCATGATTGCCGCGCGCAACGGCGCCGACCCGGACATGAACCCCAAGCTGCGCCTGGCCGTGTATCAGGCCAAGAAGGCGTCGATGCCCAAGGACACCCTGGAGCGCGCGATCAAGAAGGGCGCCGGCCTGTCCGGCGAGGTGGTCAACTACGAGCGCACCGTCTATGAAGGCTTCGCCCCGCACCGCGTGCCGGTGATCGTCGAGTGCCTGACCGACAACCTCAACCGCACCGTGGCGGAAATCCGCGTGCTGTTCCGCAAGGGCCAACTGGGCACCACCGGTTCGGTGAGCTGGGACTTCGACTACCTGGGCATGATCGAGGCGACCCCGGAAGGCGACGCCGACCCGGAACTGGCCGCCATCGAGGCCGGCGCCCAGGACTTCGAGGCGGCCGAGGAAGGCGCCACCCTGTTCTACACCGAGCCGACCGACCTCGACGCGGTGTGCAAGGCGCTGCCGGAGTTCGGTTTCACCGTGCAGTCGGCCAACCTCGGCTACAAGGCGAAGAACCCGGTGAGCCTGTCCGGCACCGAGCTGGAGGAAGTCGAGGCCTTCCTCGAGGCGCTCGACAACCACGACGACGTGCAGAACGTCTACGTCGGCCTCAACGCCGAGTGACGCCCTGCCAGCAGTGTACCGCCGCCCGGCGGTGCACTCCGTCGCCATGACCGAACTGCAATTCGCGCCGCTGGCGCCGCCGCTCAAGCCGCTGCTGGACAAGTTCTACCGCGCCCATCGCTCGTCGATGCGCGCCCCCAACGGCGCCCGGGTATGGGTGGCGCGCCGCCAGGAAATCCTCGCCGCGCTGTGCCTGACCGCCGTCGACGACGGGCACTGGCTGACCGGGCTGCTGGTGGCGCCGGGCGAGCGCCGCCACGGCCTGGCCAGCCGGCTGGTCGAGCAGGCACTGGCGCGCACCCCGGGGCCGGTGTGGCTGTTCTGCCACCCGGATCTGGTCGGTTTCTACCAACGCCTGGACTTCGCACCGGCAACCCGGCTGCCAGCGGCTCTGGCCGAGCGCCTGGCGCGCTACCAGCGCAGCAAGGCGCTGGTGGCCCTGGCGTCCCCCGAGGCGAGGACCTGACCGGGAAAAGGCACGCGACGGGCGGAGTCCGGCTCAGTACCTGCCCATCTCGATGCTCTGCTCGCCAAGCAGGCGCGACTCCTCGCCGGCCGCCCTGGCCTTGTACACGGCCTTCACAGTGGCGTAATAGCTGTGTCCGCGCCCGCCCGAACAGGGCGGCAGGTAGGCGCCACCCTTGCCACGCAGCCAGCCCTGGTGCTTCTGCTCGACGAACATGCCGGCCGGCAGGTCGAGGCTTTCCCCGGCGACCGAGGGGATGGTCGCACTGGCCTGCCCCGGAGACAGCCACAAGCCCAGCTTGCCGTGGCCACCGTGATCCATCAGGAAATAACTGCGGTCGCTGAACTCGACGATCAGCGCATTGGCGCCGGCCGGAATGTTGCCGACCCGCAACAGCGGAGTCGAACCGTGGCCACCAGCCCACAGGCAGCGCTGTCCGGCTGGGACCGTCTGACCATCCCACAGCGGGTCAACCAAGGCCACCTGCAACCTGGCCGGACGTTCCACTGGCGCATAGCCCGACGACGCGCAACCGCCCAGCAGGCTCAGGCCAGCCAGCACCAGCAGGATCGACTTCTTCATTGGCATTCCTCGCATGCTCGCCCCGGACAGCTGACAGCCGGACCACCGCAGCGGGGCAGCCAAGGCAGCAGCGGACCGACTGTTTTTACCACTTGGGGCAAGGTCTCTGCAGCTGGCGCCAGGGGGGATCGGCGCCGTGCACGATCGAGGGCGTCATGCGCAAGGATTGCATACGGGTTTCCCGCGCCGCAGCACGGGAAACCTCAGGCAGGGAACGCCGGCAGGATCAGACGAAATCCTCGTCGTCGCCACCACCGAAGAAGTCGCCACCGAAGAAACCGCCATCGGCTTCTTCCGCGGCCGGGGCTTCTTCCGCCACCTGCGGCTGCTCGGCCGGCGCCGCCTCGGCCACCTTCTCCGCCTCGTCGCCCTGGAACATGTCCATCAGCATGTTGCCCAGCACCATGCCGCCGGCCACGCCGGCCGCGGTCTGCAGGGCGCCGGACATGAAGCCGCCACCCTGCGCCGGCATGCCGCGCTGGCCGAAGGCGGACTGCTGGGCAAAGCCCGGCTGCTGGCCGAAACGGCTGGCACCGGCCGGCTCGTGCCAGCCGGAGCGCGCCGGCTGGGCGCTGACCGGGGCACTGGCCGCCGGCTGCTGCGGCTGGGAGCGACCGCCGAACAGGCCGGAGAGGAAACCGCCGCTGCTCTGCTGCGGCTGGCTCTGGACCTGCCTGAGGCTCTCGACCTGTGCCTCCAGCTCCTTGACGCGAGCGTCGAGCTGCTGGATGGCGTTCTCCTGCACGATGATCGCCTGCGCCATGTAATAGGGTGCCGCCGGCTGGCGGGCGATGTGCTCGTTGATCAGCGCCTCGGCCTGGGCTTCGCGCGGGGCGGATTGCCCCTCCACGGTACGCAGGCGGGTGAACAGACCGTCGATCAGGTTCTTCTCTTCAGCGTGCATGCTTGTCTCTTCAGTGGTTGCAGCAAGATAGGCGCATCTTCTGAATCGCCCCGGACGATGTCAAAAGCGAGCTATTGCAAGAGTTTTCCTCACCGCCGCCACTGCGTTGCCGGCGACGCCTGCATGACCAGAGGTCATGCGCGAGGCGAGCCGCCGCGGCCGGCCAGGCGGGGCTCGGATCGGCGCCATCTGCCACACGGTTTACCGCCGCGGGAGCAAAACCTTATATAATCCACGGCCTTTCACTGTCCGAACATGAGGATCATTCATGAGCACTCTGCCGCCCTGCCCCAAATGCAGCTCCGAATACACCTACGAGGACGGTCCGTCGCTGATCTGCCCGGAGTGCGGCCACGAGTGGTCCGCGCTGGCCGGCGGCGAAGCCCAGGCCGAGGGCGAGAAGGTGATCCGCGACTCGGTGGGCAACGTCCTCGCCGACGGCGACACCGTCACCGTGATCAAGGACCTCAAGGTCAAGGGCTCCTCGCTGGTGGTCAAGGTCGGCACCAAGGTCAAGGGCATCCGCCTGTGCGACGGCGACCACGACATCGACTGCAAGATCGACGGCATCGGCGCCATGAAGCTTAAGTCCGAGTTCGTCAAGAAGGTCTGACCCCTGCGGTTTCCCGCGCTCCGGCGCGGGCCTCCCGCCCCGGCCACAGGGGCTGGCATGGGCGAGATGCGCAGGCACCGTGGTCCGGCGCCCATCGTGGATGCCGGCCTGCGGTTCCGAGGCGTGCCCTGCCGGCGCGCGCGGATGTCGTGGTCTATGCTCCCTGCGCCCCTTCCCCACAGCAGGAGAGCACCGCCATGGGTCTGTTCAGCACGATTCTGGAAAAGCTCGGCCTTGGCGCCAAGGCGCAGGCCGCACCGGCACCGCCAGGCGCACCGGCAGGCGGAACCGCCCCCGGTCCGGTAGCCGAAGGCGGCGCGACGCCGGCCATGCCGCTGGTCGATGTGGTGGCCCGACTGGAAGGTCTGGCCGCCGCTCATCCGGAAAGGCTCGACTGGAAGGTCTCCATCGTCGACCTGCTCAAGCTGCTCGGCCTCGACAGCAGCCTGGCCGCGCGCAAGGAACTGGCCAGCGAACTGGGCTGCCCGGCGGACAAGATGGGCGACTCGGCGCAGATGAACATGTGGCTGCACAAGACCGTGCTGCAGAAGCTGGCCGCCAACGGCGGCAACGTGCCGAAGGAACTGCTGGACTGAAGCACCGTGCGTCGACCTGCCGCCGCACGGCGGCGGGCGACCGCAGCGGAGGGCACGGCAGACGCATCACGACCGGGTATAATGCGTGCCGCACCGAGGTCTGGCCGACCAGAGCCTCCCCAACGCCGAACCGGATACACCATGTCGAAGACCAACACCCCCGACACCCATGCACCCTGCGAAGCCCAGCCGACCGGCACCGAAGCCGGCCAGAGCGGCGGCATCCCCGCCTTCCGCTTCCCCTTCTCGCCGGAAACCTACGCTCCGAAGCAGGACGACGGTCAGCCCTGGCACCAGCGCAACAACAAGTGCAACCACGACAAACGCCCGGGCATGGCCCCGCGCGGTACGCGGCGGTCGATGGGAAAGCGCTAACCACAAGAAGTACCGACTGCCCTGATAAAGATCAACTCCAAGAGTGCCTTCCTAACGCGGCCTTGAGCAATTCGTTCGCAAATCCTGTGCTTCAATCGGGGAGCAAAGCCAATCAGCTGCACGGTGGCGCGGACTACTGCCTGTTTCAATCCGCGCAGCCGCGTGGGGCGCGACACGGTGCAGCCGCTGCCGCATTGGCCGTCAATCGTTTCAATCCACGCGCCCGCGTGAGGCGCGACCAGGCAGGGGCCTGCTAGTGGAATTGGGCGCTCCAGTTTCAATCCACGCGCCCGCATGAGGCGCGACGGCTGGTTCTCGGCCTGACCCTCGGCGTGCTGGCCGTTTCAATCCACGCGCCCGCATGAGGCGCGACCTCCATGCCGATGCCCTCGAGCAGCGGGCCGAGGTCGTTTCAATCCACGCGCCCGCATGAGGCGCGACGGGCGGCCTTGAGCAGCTCGCGCAGATCCTGGTGGTTTCAATCCACGCGCCCGCATGAGGCGCGACGCTGGGAGCGCGACCTGGCCGGCAAGATCCAGGCGTTTCAATCCACGCGCCCGCATGAGGCGCGACTGTTGTACCTCCTCGAGACGACGGGGCAGATGCAAGTTTCAATCCACGCGCCCGCATGAGGCGCGACGAAACGCATTCCACGCCGTCCTGACCCCAGGCGCGGTTTCAATCCACGCGCCCGCATGAGGCGCGACGCTGCGCCGCCCTCGCCCACTCTGGAGCCAACCATGTTTCAATCCACGCGCCCGCATGAGGCGCGACTTTGCGTGCGAACCAGAGTGCGAACCTTCTGCGTGCGTTTCAATCCACGCGCCCGCATGAGGCGCGACCTCCGGCCTGCAGGAGCAGACGCAGGTGGAGCAGAGGTTTCAATCCACGCGCCCGCATGAGGCGCGACGGTTGTTGGGCAATTGAAATTTGGTACGATCCGAAGTTTCAATCCACGCGCCCGCATGAGGCGCGACAGGTGGTTCTGTTGTGTTCAAACTCACAGAGGGCGTTTCAATCCACGCGCCCGCATGAGGCGCGACGATCCCAGCCGCCCAGGTACAGCCGGAAGGACTGCAGTTTCAATCCACGCGCCCGCATGAGGCGCGACGTCCACAGCGTCGCATAGCCCTGGGCGATGATCAGTTTCAATCCACGCGCCCGCATGAGGCGCGACTCGGGTTTGTGACGCCATCCAGCGTCATGCTAACCGTTTCAATCCACGCGCCCGCATGAGGCGCGACTGGCCTGTGGGGCAACACCCTCATCATCAAGATGCCGTTTCAATCCACGCGCCCGCATGAGGCGCGACGGATGGTCTGATTGATCGTCGGCGCGTACTCGGTGTTTCAATCCACGCGCCCGCATGAGGCGCGACACCATTGGGGCCGGCAGCAAAGGAGAAACGACCATGTTTCAATCCACGCGCCCGCATGAGGCGCGACCGCCTTCGGCAGCCAGGCGGCGCTCGATGGTGTTGTTTCAATCCACGCGCCCGCATGAGGCGCGACATCACGCACATCCCGACCCCTTCATGGTTGAAGCGTTTCAATCCACGCGCCCGCATGAGGCGCGACTATCGCCGGGCTGCGGGTCGAGGATGACCGCATTGGTTTCAATCCACGCGCCCGCATGAGGCGCGACTTGCCGCCGACGATGCCGGTGCCGACTCCGCCGGCGTTTCAATCCACGCGCCCGCATGAGGCGCGACACAGGTCCGGTGGCATCACCCTTGAGGATTACCAGTTTCAATCCACGCGCCCGCATGAGGCGCGACATGCACTGATGAGCTTCGACCGCATGGCCATCTGGTTTCAATCCACGCGCCCGCATGAGGCGCGACGGACACGGCGCCGAGGGTGCTCAGTTGTTCGTTGTTTCAATCCACGCGCCCGCATGAGGCGCGACCGGCGCCGATGATCTTGCGACCGAGCCCCGCGATGTTTCAATCCACGCGCCCGCATGAGGCGCGACGTCGGTGGTGGACTTGTGGTTGGTGAAGGCATCGTTTCAATCCACGCGCCCGCATGAGGCGCGACATTTCGTGGTGCGTTGCACCTACTACGCCAGGGAGGTTTCAATCCACGCGCCCGCATGAGGCGCGACCTTCGACTTGAGTGGCCATAGATCACCGCTGGCGGTTTCAATCCACGCGCCCGCATGAGGCGCGACCACGTTCTTATAACTCATTGATTCAATTAAGAAAACCAGCGTGGATTCGCGAACCGCCAAAACACTTCGCGCAATCAAGATCCTTCATCCACAGACCATCGAAAAACATCAATGAATTCAAATTGTTAAATAGCTGCGAACCTGCCGGGGATTCGCCGGTCGCTTGGGGTTCGCAAAGGCTTCAGAGGATCAAGGGACCATTTAGGTCGAGCACCGGCTTTGCCCCGACATGCTCCACGCGGGACTGCCAGTTCCGCCCCAGATAGTAGAAGCGCAGGCTGTCGACTTCCGGATCGATCAGGTCGCACAGGCGCTGTTTGAGAAAGGCCCATTGCGCCGGATCGACTTCGATCTCGAATACCGAGTACTGCGCTCGTTGCCCGTAGTCCAGACAAGCCCGCGCAACCCTTCGCAAACGCCGGGCGCCGTCTCCTTCGGTGCTGACGTCATAGCTCACCAGAACCATCATGCCCGGCACCTCACTTCCACAGAAACGGTGGGTAGGCGTCCAGATCGCCGCGCAGATGGCGCGCCAGCAACTGGGCCTGGATGAACATGAACATCCCCACAGGGGCCTGCTCTTCGAGGAAGGCATGCCGCAACTCTTCCCGCTTGCGCTCCTGATAGGCTGTCAGCACCAGTCGCCGCGCATCGTCTTTCAGCAGCACGGCCCCATTGTCCAGCGTGCGGAAATCGCCGACTGACACTTGCCTGCGGTTGATCAGGGACAACGCCAGGCGGTCAGCCAGCACTGGGCGAAACTCCTCGACCAGATCCAGCGCCAGACTTGGCCGGCCCGGGCGGTCACGGTGCAGGTAGCCGACGGCCGGATCGAGCCCGACGGTTTCCAGCGCCGAGCGGCAGTCGTGGGTCAGCAAGGTATAGAGAAACGACAGCAAGGCGTTCACCGCATCCAGCGGCGGTCTGCGCGTACGTCCGGAAAAGCGGAATGCTGGCCCCGGGATGCGGATCAGGTGATCGAAAACACCGAAGTAGGCCTGCGCCGCCTCGCCCTCGAGACCACGCAGCACATCCGACTCACGCACCGACAACAGTTTCTCGGCAATACGCGCCAGACGCTTGTGCGCGAAGCTCAAGGCGCCGCGTTCCTCCTCGTCCAGCTTGCTGCCATGATCGCGCAAAGCACGCCCGATGACGGCACGCTGGTTGTGCACCTTGCCCACCAGCAGGTTGGCCACGATCGGAGCACAGCGCTGTGGATCGTCGCTGCGCCGATACTGTTCGCGGCGCAGCAGCACGTTGCCGGACACCGGCCCCTCGACGCGCGCCAGGAACTTGCCGTTGGGCGTCAGGTAACTGATGGTGATGCCCTGCTCGGCGCAGTAGCCCAGCAACGGCGGCGAAACCAGAACTCGTCCGATGCACACCAGACTCTCCAGCATATGCACGGGGATGCGCCCGCGTATTTCCCCCTCGATCTCCATGACGATATTGGCGCCGTCCTTGCGCAGCCAGGCGCCTTCCGAGGTGACATAGAGCGTGTTGAGCTGCCGTCGCATGCTTCAATCCTTGATCTGTTGGCGCAACCAGTTATCGACCGCCTCTTTGCGCCCCAGCAGACGCGGCTGGCACAGGTCGATCAGCGAACAGGCATCGCAACGCCGTGGCTGATATTCGGCCAGCGGCGTGCGCCCGCTCTCGATCAGCGTGCGCGTGGCGGCGATGGTAGTCCGCGTCAGCTCGCGCAAGGCCGTATCGAACAGCACCTGGCGCCGCCGTCGGGTCTTGCCGTAGAACAACGCGCCCTCCGGCACCGACTGCCCCAGCATCGCCTCCAGACACAGTGCCTGGGCGCACAGCTGAACCTCGTCGGCACGATGCGCCTTGGGACGTCCGCGCTTGTATTCGACGGGAAAGGCTCGTTCCACACCATCCTCTGTGTGGAACTCCACCACATCGGCAACCCCGACGATGCCTAGCCGCAGCTCCACCAGCGGCATCGCCGTCACCGTGCGAACGCCCCGGCGCCGCTCGCTGCCGGGCTGGTCGGCACGCTCGTGGAGCAGGCGGCCTTCCGCCGTCTGGCGGTTCTCGGCCCAGAGGCGCTCGACATGGATCAGGGCGCACTGCCGCGGGCAGTACAGGTAGTGCTGGAGAGCGGACAGCGGTATCAGATCGTCGTCATCCATGTCCGCACTCCCCGGCTCAGATGTACTCGCGCACACTGACGCCGACCGGCACGGACTCGGCATCCACGCTGATGCGGTAATCGGCAAAACTGCGGGCCGGCGTATCCGCCTCGCCCTCCACCCGCTCGGCCTTGACCAGCTCGAACAGCTTGTGGGCGGGCGCATTGCCCATCGCGCATTCGTGCTTGAACACGATGAGCCGGCGTGCGGCCATTTCGCCGCGAGCCGCCGAGCGATCGTGCTCGAACATGTTGCCGAGCGCACGCCAGAGCAATTCGAGGTCGGCGTCGGAGAAACCGGTGCGCTCGGCCAGCTTGGCGGAGATGAAGCCGTGGGCGCGGTACAGGCCGTAGGGGATGATGTGCTTGCGGCCCATGGTGCGTTCCTTCTCGAGATCCTTCTCGTTGGTGACCGCCATGCGGGTGATCGATACCTCCAGCGGCACGACCGGGTCGACCGAGGTGGCGAAGGCCATCTGGATCGGACCGCGCACCTGTCCGGCATTGATTTCGGTGGTCATCACCGCACCGAAAGCGCGGACATCGAAGAAGTTTCGGCACATCCATGCCGTCAACTCGCGCGCCTTAGCCTCATCCTTGGGCAGTTTCTTCGGCTCCGGCTCGATCTTCAGCGCCTCGTAGGCCTGCTTGTGCTGGTTGTTCAGCACCGACTTTTCCTGCATGTAGATGACATAGCCCGCCTCGGGCTTACCCTCCGCATCGGATTTCTCCAGCGCCACATAGTTGCGGATCTTGCGCTTGAGGCAGACGTCGGTGACCAGCCCCTGGTTGGTCTCCGGATCGAGCCGCGGCAGATTGCCGGCATCCGGGTCGCCATTGGGGTTGCCGTTGGTGACATCGAAGAAATAGACGAACTCGTAACGGTTGGTGATGGCGGTCATTCCTGCTCTCCTTGCGCGGTGGATTCGGCGTGTGCGTCTTCTGCCTTGTCGGCATGGCTGAAGCGGGCCTGGGACTGGTGGTAGTAGCCGATGGCGAAGCGCCCCTGATCCTCCAGGCGCAGGCTGCGCGGGAAATGGCTCTGCAGGCCATCGATGATTTCACCGATATCGCGCTCCAGGTTCACGGCCAGCCCCGGCCTTTCCTTGCGCAGCTTGGCCAGGTGGTTCTGGGTGTTGCGCAGCAGCATCGGGAACACCGTCGCTGGCGTGGCCGATGCCGCGCCGTAGTAGCGGTCGCGGATAGTGGCGTTGACCTGACCGCCCAACGCCGCCCGCTGGGCGCCTTCCAGCACGGCGAACAGGCGCCCCAGGCGATAACCCGGATTGCTGGCTTCCTTGTCGAGACTCATGGGTAGTTCCTCGTTGATTCCCTTGACGCCCAGGCGCAGGTCGCGCGCCAGGACGGCCTTGCACAGCGCAACCCGCACGCCGGAGATGTCCCCGTCGGCGCGCATGCGCATGATCACGTTGTTCAGCAGGCTGCGCGGGTAGCGGCTGCCGGTCAGGATGGCGCGGGTCATTTCACCTGAGATCTTTGCAATTCGCTTGTCCTGCAAAAGGTCATAGATGCTTTTCCCGTCTCGCTCTCCAGCAGGTAACAACTCCAAACACAGTCGCAGTAATTTGGGCTCTATTCGCCATGGCCGCGGCTCGATGGCCAGATCCCGGAAGTGCTCGGCCAGCCGGCGGGCAAAAAAACCGAGACTGCCGGCCTCCCAGAAGCGGATCGACAGCCGCGATGCATTGGGCGCCAATCCCAGCACATACATGCGCGTCCCCTCCTCCAATTGAGGGTCGAGCTCGCGCATCGGGCGACCACTGGCCACGGCATTCAGGACCAGCCGCAACTTCTCGGCCTCGGAGTCGTCGTCGGCCGGCGGATCGAACATGCTCCACAGCAGGTTCTCGGCGGCAGCGGCCTCGCCTGCGGAGTCGGCCTCGGCCCAGAACACCACGCTGGCATCGCCGATCTGCAGGCGCTGGTGGTTGTGCTCGTCACGGCGCAGCAGGTGGTTGAGCACCGTGGTGTAGGCAAAGGCTGCCTGCTTAGAAACCGGGGCATTCTCACCCTGGCTCTTTCGATACGATGAGAAGGCATCTTTATTGAAGGAGACGATTGAGGCTCCAGAATCCTGAGCGCCACTCACTCCCTTAACCGGGTTATGCACAAGCGCCAGTGGATGCGCTCCCCCCGTAACCAGACACATGCCCTGACGACTTTCACCATCAGCCTGCATCCCCGCCCAGATGTCTCGTGCAACCGGCGACTCGTGCAAATACTGGCGCTGCCCATCGAGGCGAAACACCAGGTTGCCGTCGAGCATCTCCTCGCGGAACAGCGGTGGCTGGAACCTTTCCGGCGACCAGTTCTCCAGAAATTGCAACAATGCCTGCAGCCCGACATCGTCGACGTTGGCCAATGCTTTCTGGTGCAGTTCCCGGAATGCCTGATGTTCGGCCGGCCTGGTTTCAACTGCCGACTTACCGTCGGCCTTGCCTTCCTTGCTCAGCTTGGCGTCAGCCACGCCCAGCACATAGCTGGTCTTATCCCAGAGGAAGTTGGACCTCACCCCCGAAGTTCGCTTCCCATCAAACTTAGGGACATCGAGCATCTTGGGCTGCGTCTTCTTGCCATCCTGCTCGCGAATGTCCTGCACATCGACCAGTTCGCCCTGCGCAGACAGCACCAACACGAAGCCGATCTTTTCCTGGCTGTAGCCGAACGGGGAAATTTCCGCGCCCTGCGCCAGCAACCGTTGGTAATAGCCGTTGAGCGCCGCGAGGATCATGCCTTGACCTCCACACCGGTAAACGGCGGCACATCGATCACGCCGTCGCGCATGAACGCGCGGAAGAAGTGCGGAGTCATCTGGTTAGCGAAGTCGATGTCGTGCAGCATCCAGCCCAGATCCCGCTCGCCAAGCAGATCGGCATGCGGCTCCGGCTGGCTGCTGTCCTCTTCGATCAGCTCGAAACAGGCGGGAAACTCGCGCACGCCCAGGCACGGCGCATGGAAACACTGTCCCTTGCGGGCACGCCGGTTGAAGATGTCCAGGTGCTTGCCTTCCGAGTCACAGGCCTCGGCTCGCGGCGTCAGCTCGAAGTGCGCTTCGATCACGTAGGCTACATCGCGCAGTACCGTGGCCGCCCGCTGCTGACGGTCGTCTTCGATCAGACTGACCAGCCCGTCGGTGCGCCCGGCCTTCATCGCCTTGGTGACGCTGGCTGCCGACAGCTTGCCGCCGACCTCGTTGCGCCGGATCGATTCGAAGCGGATCGGCTTGAGCACACGGATGCGATCCACCACCCAGCGGATCGCCGGCTTCCAGTGGATGGCTTCGAGAATGCCCCGCGCCGCCGACGGCGTGATGACGTCGTAGGAGACGCGCTCAACCTTCATCTCCGGCCGGGTGAAGCAGGCGCGCTCGCCCCAGACCAACAAGCGAATTCCGTAGGCCATTGGCCCTCCTTTTCCAGATATGCCTGCGTCCCAATCACCAGCACAGCCTTTCGCTGCTGACGAACACCGGATTGTCCCAGTGCAACCCAAAGGACTCGTGATACAGGTCAGAGTTGACCAGTTGCATGAACTGCTCGCCATAGCGCTCGCTGGCGACCGGCTGGATGGCCCCTGCGTTGTACAGGGCGTCGTAGCCCTGGCGGGGCAACTGCACGACATAGGGCTGCAGACGCCGGGCCAAGTCACCGCAGCCCTCGGCAAAGGGCAGCGCCCGCAGGGCATCGCGGGCCTCGTCGTCCCACGGGACGATGACCGGCTGCTGCACGCTGTCGATCATGCGGAACTCGCGCGCCAGCGTCTCGAACGGCAGGCCCTCCAGCCGGCCGCGCTCGATCAGCCCCAGCAGGTCGGCCTTGTCCAGCTCGCGCTCGCCCTTCTGCCAGTACAACTGCAGGAAGTAGCGGGTGATGGCGGCCTGGCCCAGCGGGTCGTCCGGATGCTGGCGCAGCACCTCGCGGGCCGCCTGGGCGAACTGCACAAGCTCCCGCGGTGGCGCCCATTCCTCGTTTTCCGTGGAGAACACCAGCACCTCGCTGGCTTCGGTTGGCCGGCGGCCTTCGCGGTTGCAGCGCCCGGCCGCCTGGGCGATGGAGTCCAGGCCGGCTTCGGCACGTAGCACGGTCGGGAAGTCGACATCCACGCCGGCCTCGATCAGCGAGGTGGCGACCAGCCGACAGGGCAGTCCGTCCCTGAGCCGCTGGCGCACTTCCGCCAGCACCTGGCTGCGGTGCCGGGCGCACATCAACGTCGTCAGGTGGCGCGCGCCCTCTGCCTCGGCGATAGACTCGTATAGCGCACGGGCATGGCGGCGGTTGTTGACGATGCACAGCACCTGTTCGCGCTCGCTCAGGTGCCGTTGCAGCTCGGCGTCGCTCAGCCGCCCGGCCGACTTGACCCGCACCCGCTCCAGCTCGCGGAACAGCCGTTGCGGCTCGGGCGCCAGCTCGCGCACGTTCTGCAGGCCGCCCTTGAAATCCGGCGCCGTCAGGGCCGGCTGGGTCGCCGTGCACAGCACCGGACTGCAGCGGTAGTTCAGCGCCAGCTCATCGATGGCCGCGACGCAGGGGCGCAGCAGCTTGAGCGGCAGGGTCTGCGCCTCATCGAGCACGATCACGCTGCCGGCGATGTTGTGCAGCTTGCGGCAGCGTGACGGGCGGTCGGCGAACAGGCTCTCGAAGAACTGCACCGCGGTGGTGACCACGATGGGGAAGTCCCAGTTCTCCATCGCCAGGCGCAGCTTGTCGCGCGCCTGCAGAGCCTTCGACTGATCGTCGACGAAGGCGCTGTGATGCTCCAGCACCGCCTGCTCGCCCCACTCGCCCAGCGCGCGGCGGAAGACCGCGGCGTTCTGCTCGACGATACTGGTGAAGGGAATCACGTAGATAACCCGGCGCAGGCCGTGGCGAATGGCGTGGTCCAGCGCGAAGGCCAGCGAGGCGAGGGTCTTGCCGCCGCCAGTGGGCACCGTCAGGGTGAACAGTCCGGGGGCGAGTTCGGCCCGGCTGCGCACGCCGGCCAGGATCTCCGCACGCAGGCGGTTGACCGGCGTATCGGCCTCGAAGCCAGCCAGATGCGTATCGAGCGCGGCACGCAGCGTGCGCAGATCGGGATGTCCGGCTGCCCGTCTGGACGCTCGTCCTTCGAGCCGCGCATAGAAAGCCTCGGTATCGAGAAAGTCGGCATCGACCAGGCAGGAAAACAGCATGCGGCCCAGAAAAGCCAGCTGGAAGAAGTGGCGCTCGCGGCGTTGGCGCAAGGCCGGTGGTTTCAGTGTCGACTTTTCAGGCAGCGCGATTTCCGTCTGCCAGTGGTTCAGCAAAGCCGGCAGCTCTATACCTCGCAGACGATCACGCAGTGCCGTGCGCTGCCCGGTCTCGCTGCCGTTGGCCAGTCCGGCATGGTGCCCGGCAATTGCGTAGGCCAGCAGCAGACCCAGGGGGCCGTAACGCTCGACCGCCTGAATGGCGCCATGGGTGGCGTGATCGACCCGCAGCAGGTCGCCGGCAATCCTGCGCTGGAATTCGTCGCTGTACTTGCCGAGGTCATGCAGCAGACCGGCGACTTCGGCCATGGACTCGCCACCGAATGCCGCGGCCTTGCCAGCGGCCAGTTGCCCCACCGCCTGGAGGTGGTCGGAGAGCAACTGCCAGTCACTGCGGTCAGGGGTGGCCGTGGAATGGGCGAAAAACTGCGGCATGGGGAAAATCCTGGTTCTTCGCGGGATCGTGGGGAAGAGCGGATTGACAGACAGGGAAGCAGGTAAATTGGCAGTCGCCAAACACACCAACGCCTGCCCCCTGCTGTCACCGTGCATCCTATTGATCTTGCTGCTTTCTGGCCAGGCTACGACGTTGTAGCCTGCAGCCATTCCGTCGAAAAAA
>NZ_CAJGBM010000011.1:0-101019 GCF_904426495.1 Pseudomonas sp. OF001
TTGGGGCGCAAGCACGATGGGCCACCGGGCCCCAAGGCAATGTGGACCGGGCTGCAGCGGTTGCGGGACTTTGTCATCGCTTTTGAGGCCCGTGACGCGCTCACCGGGACTTGTGTATAACGACGAGTGCTCCGCGTGGGCACGTGCGTTCAGCCGCTCCTGCGGCTGGACGCGGAGCGTCCATGGCTCGGACTCCCACGCGGAGCGTGGGAGCCATCAGGTCCTGTGCTTTGTCGCGGCGCTGCTGCCAGCGCGCGCCGACTGACGTATACTTTTGCGCTTTTCTCCAGTTCCGCCCGCGAGTGACGCCAGCCATGGAAATCAATCCGATCCTCAACGCCATCAAGGACCTGACCAGCCGCACCCAGTCTATTCGGGGGTATCTTTGACTACGATCAGAAGCATGACCGTCTGACCGAAGTCAACCGCGAGCTGGAAGACCCGAACGTCTGGAACAATCCGGAGTACGCCCAGAATCTCGGCCGTGAGCGCGCCATGCTGGCGCAGATCGTCGAGACCCTCGACGAGCTGACCGGCGGCCTGGCCGACTGCAGCGACCTGCTGGAGATGGCCGTCGAGGAGAACGACGAGGGCGCCGTGGCCGACGTCGAGGCCGAAGTGGCCCGCCTGCGCGAGATCCTCGAGAAGCTCGAGTTCCGCCGCATGTTCAGCGGCGAGATGGACGCCAGCAACTGCTACCTGGACATCCAGGCCGGCTCCGGCGGCACCGAGGCCCAGGACTGGGCCAACATCCTGCTGCGCATGTACCTGCGCTGGGCCGACAAGCACGGCTTCGACGCCGAGATCGTCGAACTGTCCGAGGGCGAGGTCGCCGGCATCAAGAGCGCCACCGTGCACGTGCGCGGCGAGTACGCCTTCGGCTGGCTGCGCACCGAGATCGGCGTGCACCGCCTGGTGCGCAAGAGCCCGTTCGACTCCGGCAACCGCCGCCACACCTCGTTCTCCGCGGTGTTCGCCTCGCCGGAGATCGACGACAACATCGAGATCGACATCAATCCGGCCGATCTGCGCACCGATACCTACCGCTCCTCCGGTGCCGGTGGCCAGCACGTCAACACCACCGACTCGGCGGTGCGGATCACCCACATCCCGACCAATACCGTGGTCAGCTGCCAGAACCAGCGCTCCCAGCACGCCAACCGCGACACCGCGATGAAGATGCTGCGCGCCAAGCTGTACGAGCTGGAGATGCAGAAGCGCCGCGAGGCCTCCCAGGCGCTGGAGGAAACCAAGTCGGACATCGGCTGGGGCCACCAGATCCGCTCCTATGTGCTCGACCAGTCGCGGATCAAGGATCTGCGCACCGGCGTCGAGCGCAGCGACTGCGACAAGGTGCTCGACGGCGATCTGGACGAGTATCTGGAAGCCAGCCTCAAGCAGGGCCTGTAATGCACGGCGCCCCCGCCGATCGCGGGGGCGTTCGATCCACCGCGCAAATCCCGGATGTGGCGCGAGCCACGCCAAATTTGGAAAGACGACGACCATGAGCGAACAACCGCTGAACGAGCACGCCATCCACGAGGAAGAGAACAAGCTGATCGCCCAGCGCAAGGAAAAGCTTGCCGCCGTGCGCGAGAGCCAGGCGATTGCCTTCCCCAACGACTTCCGCCGCGACAGCCAGGCCGGCGACCTGCAGAAGCAGTACGCCGAGGCCGGCAAGGAAGAGCTGGAAGGCAAGCAGATCAAGGTCAGCGTGGCCGGTCGCATCATGCTCAACCGCGGCGCGTTCATGGTCCTGCAGGACACCAGCGGGCGCATCCAGCTGTACGTCAACCGCAAGACCCTGGCGGCCGAGACCCTGGAAGCCATCAAGCACTGGGACCTGGGTGACATCGTCGGCGTCAGCGGCGTGCTGGCGCGCTCCGGCAAGGGCGACCTCTACGTCGACATGCAGGAAGCCCGCCTGCTGACCAAGTCGCTGCGTCCGCTGCCGGACAAGTTCCACGGCCTGACCGACACCGAGACCCGCTACCGCCAGCGCTACGTCGACCTGATCGTCAACGAGGAGGTGCGCGAGACCTTCCGCGTGCGCTCCCAGGTGATCGCCCACATCCGCCGCTTCCTCAACGACCGCGGTTTCCTCGAAGTGGAAACCCCGATGCTGCAGACCATCCCCGGCGGCGCCGCGGCCAAGCCGTTCGAGACCCACCACAACGCGCTGGACATGCCGATGTTCCTGCGCATCGCGCCGGAGCTGTACCTCAAGCGCCTGGTGGTCGGCGGCTTCGAGAAGGTCTTCGAGATCAACCGCAACTTCCGCAACGAAGGCGTGTCGACCCGGCACAATCCCGAGTTCACCATGCTCGAGTTCTACCACGCCTACGCCGACTACGAAGACAACATGGACCTCACCGAGGAACTGTTCCGCGAGCTGGCGCAGGCGGTGCTCGGCACCACCGACGTACCCTACGGCGACAAGGTGTTCCACTTCGGCGAGCCGTTCGCACGCCTGTCGGTGTTCGACTCGATCCTCAAGTACAACCCGGAAATCAGCGCCGCCGACCTGCAGGACATCGACACCGCCCGCGCCATCGCCAAGAAGGCCGGCGCCAAGGTGCTCGGCTTCGAGGGCCTGGGCAAGCTGCAGGTGATGATTTTCGAGGAGCTGGTCGAGCACAAGCTGGAGCAGCCGACCTTCATCACCAAGTACCCGTTCGAGGTGTCGCCGCTGGCCCGCCGCAACGACGAGGACCCGAGCGTCACCGACCGCTTCGAGCTGTTCATCGGCGGCCGCGAGATCGCCAACGCCTACTCCGAGCTGAACGACGCCGAGGATCAGGCCGAGCGCTTCCACGCCCAGGTGCGCGACAAGGACGCCGGCGACGACGAGGCCATGCACTTCGACGCCGATTTCGTGCGCGCCCTCGAGTACGGCATGCCGCCGACCGCCGGCGAAGGCATCGGCATCGACCGTCTGGTCATGCTGCTGACCGATTCGCCGTCGATCCGTGACGTGATCCTGTTCCCGCACATGCGTGCCGAGCAATAAGATGCTGGCGTGAGCGCACGTTGAATCAGGCGCCGCCTGCCGTGGTCGAACCCGGCAGTGCGGCGCCCGCGTGCGTCGTCACCACCTGCCCTGGCCGGGTCGCTGGCAGCAGGAACTTCAGTCGAAACAAGGAGTGCTCGATGAACGCAATGCGTGTGCTTGTTGTGCTGTCCTTCCTGCTGCTCGGCGGCTGCCTTGCCACCTTCAAGGAGCCGATCCCGGTCGGCGAAACGGCGCCGAAACACCTGCTCGGCACCTGGGCCGGCATGGACGAGTGGGGCGAGGAGCGTTTCCTCGAGATCACCCGCAAGGCCGATGGCGGCTACCACGCCGAGGCCTGGCGCGAGCGCCTGGACAACCGCGCCAAGGCGCGCGGCTACGACTTCACCGTCGCCCGGCATGGTCGCCGCTGGTACCTGTCGGTAGCGGCTCCGGAGCGCCTGGGCGGCAACTTCGCCTTCGGCGGCTTCGAGCTGACCGACGATGACGAACTGGTGCTCTACAGCCTGGACATCGAGCAGCTGCAGGACGCCCTGGCGCGCGGCGAGCTCGAGGGCCAGACGGTCGATACCGCGGAGGGCGATGGCGTGCTGATCGCCAGCGCGCTGCCCAGGGTCTACCGTTTCCTCGACGATCCGGCCAACAGCGACGTGTTCAGCGAGGTCGCCCGCTTCGCGCGGGTCACCGAGTAACGGGGCGCAGCGATGAGCCGCAGCAAGGCGAATACCGAATACCGGCAGACCATCCGCGCGCTGTCCGACCGCCTGGTCGAGGCGCAGACGCCGATCCGCGTGCTGGATGCGATCAAGTGGGACGACGGCATCCGCGAGGGCTTTCTCAAGGCGCGCGGGCAGAAGCTGCCGGCGGTGGACCGGGCCTACTACCAGGGCCGCCCGCTGTCGTTCGATCCCGACGACAAGAAGCAGCAGTTCCAGCAGATCGAGCGCGACATCACGCGCCAGCTCGGCCAGTTCAGCCCGGTCGGGCAGATCATGCGGCGCATGTGCAAGGAATACCGCATGGTGATCCGCATGCTCGAGGCGCGCGGCACGCCCGACTTCGGGCTGATCTCCCAGGAGCTGTACGGCTCGGCCTCCGATGCCTTCCATGCCGGCGACCCGACCCTGGCCGACCTCGGCGTGATGTTCTCCACCTACCTGGACAACATCGCCGACCGCAGCGACCTCAAGGACGAACCCAAGACCCTCAACGCGACCGAGGCGGTGGCCCTGCTGCAGGGCCAGCTCAACGGCGTGTTCGGCGACGAGGCGGTGGTGCGGGTGTTCGAATCCGACGGCATCCTCGCCGATGCCGCGGCCGGCGCCGACTACATCAAGATCCGCGCCGACGCGCTGTTCAACCAGCGCGACATCCGCGCGCTGGCGGTGCACGAGGGGCTGGTGCACGTCGGCACCACCCTCAACGGCCTCAACCAGCCGATCTGCACCTTCCTGGCCAAGGGCCCGCCGTCGTCGACCATCACCCAGGAAGGTCTGGCGATCCTCATGGAGGTGATCGCCTTCGCCTCCTACCCGACCCGGCTGCGCAAGCTGACCAACCGCACCCGCGCCATCCACATGGCCGAGGAAGGCGCCGATTTCCTGCAGATCTACGAGTTCTACCGCGAGCAGGGCTACACGGCCGAGGACAGCTATTCCAACGCCATCCGCGTGTTTCGCGGCTCGACGCCGGACGGCCTGCCGTTCACCAAGGACCTGTCCTACCTCAAGGGCTTCATCCTGATCTACAACTACATCCAGCTCGCGGTGCGCAAGGGCAAGCTGGAGCAGATCCCGCTGCTGTTCTGCGGCAAGGCCACCCTCGAGGACATGCGCACCCTGCGCCAGCTGGTCGACGAGGGCCTGGTGGTGCCGCCCAGGTACCTGCCGCCGCAGTTCAGCGACCTCAACGCGCTGTCGGCGTGGATGTGCTTCTCCAACTTCCTCAACCACCTGAGCCTGGATCGCGTCGAGGCCGACTACGCCAACATCCTCTGACGGGCCGTGCCGGCCCGTCGTGCCTTTCCTCCCGATTGTTCCGGAACCATCTGCATGAGCGAGCGCAATCCCATCCCCCTGATCCTCACCGCCATCGGCAGCGTCGCCGGCACGGTCGCCGTGCTCGGCTACTACGGCTACCTGCACATCGCCAAGCCCGAGGACGCGCTGCTGCTGAGCGACTACACCATGCTCAAGACCATCCCCGGCGAGGACTACAAGGTGTCGCTCAAGCCGGCCGACCAGGTCGCCCAGTGCATCGACGGCGTGCTGGTGCTGTTCGACATCAACCAGAAGGGCCTGACCGGCGTGCTGGTCGACAACAAGAAGCGCGCCGTGCGCTGCATGGGCCAGGAGACGCCGCAGGCCGAGTGAACCCCGCGCGCTGGTCTATCCTTGCCCGGACCAGCAGGAGCGGGAGGGTGGCGCGGTGATCGTCTGCAAGCGGGTCTATCAGCCGGCGGCGGCGGATGACGGCTATCGGGTTCTGGTCGACCGGCTGTGGCCGCGCGGCTGTCGCAAGGCCGAACTGGCGCTGGATGCCTGGCTGCGCGAGCTGGCACCTTCGGACGGCGTGCGCCGCGCCTTCGCCCACGAGCCGCAGCATTTCGACGCCTTCCGCGCGGCCTACCGGGCCGAGCTGGCGGCTGCGCCGGCGCTCTGGCAACCGCTGCTGGAGCGGGCGCGCTCCGGCACCCTGACCCTGCTGTACGCCGCCCACGACGAGCGGTTCAACAATGCGCAGGTGCTGGCCGAGTTTCTTGCCGAGCGGCTGGCCGCCCCCGCCCCCTGACAGGGAGAGGTTCGATGAGTGTTCGTGCATCCATCCTGCGCGCCGCCGGAGCGCTGTGGCTGGTCGCGCTGCTGGAGACCGCGCAGGCCGCTCCGCTGCCGGACAGCGAGCATGGCCCGCTGGTGCTGGCGGAGGTCGCCGGCGGCCTAGAGCATCCCTGGGCGCTGGCCTTCCTGCCGGACGGCCAAGGCCTGCTGGTCACCGAGCGCCCCGGCCGGCTGCGCCGGGTGAGCGCCGCGGGCGAGCTGTCGGCACCGCTGGCCGGAGTGCCGGCGGTGTTTGCCCAGGGGCAGGGCGGCCTGCTCGACATTGCCCTGTCGCCGCAGTTCGCCACGGATCGCCTGGTCTACCTGAGCTACGCCGAGCGCGGCGTGGACGGGCTGGCCGGCACCGCGGTCGGTCGCGGCCGGCTGTCCGTCGATCTCGGGGCACTGGAGGACTTCCAGGTGATCTTCCGCCAGCAGCCCAAGCTGTCCAGTGGCGTGCACTTCGGCTCGCGGCTGGTGTTCGACCGTGCCGGCTACCTGTTCGTCACCCTCGGCGAGAACAACCAGCGCGCCACCGCCCAGGACCTCGACAAGCTGCAGGGCAAGATGGTGCGCCTGCACCCGGACGGGCGCATTCCGGCGGACAATCCCTTCGTCGGCCGTGCGGGCGCGCGGGCGGAGATCTGGTCCTACGGCCACCGCAACCCGCAGGGCGCGGCGCTCAACCCGTGGACCGGCCGGCTATGGATCCACGAGCATGGGCCGCGCGGCGGCGACGAGATCAACATCCCGCAGCCGGGACGCAACTACGGCTGGCCGCGGGCAACCCACGGCATCAACTACAGCCTGCTGCCGATCCCCGAGGCCGAGGGCGAGAGGGTGCCGGGCACCGAGCCGCCGCACCACGTCTGGAAGAAGTCGCCGGCGCTCAGCGGCATGGCCTTCTACGACGCCGAGCGCTTCCCGGCCTGGCGGCACAGCCTGTTCATCGGCGCGCTGGCCCAGCAGGCGCTGATCCGCCTGAGCCTCGATGGCGACCGGGTGGTGGGCGAGGAGCGTCTGCTGGAGCCCCTGGACAAGCGTATCCGCGACGTGCGGGTGGGGCCCGATGGCTGGGTGTATGTGCTCACCGACGAGCGCGATGGCAAGCTGCTGCGCCTGGGGCTGGCGCAGCCGTAGGCCTGGCGGGGCGGCTGATCGGGTGGCGCACGCCTGCTCGGCGTACTGTCAGAAGCGTTCGCTGGCGCCCAGGTAGCGCCACTGCCCCGATGGCAGCTTGCCCATGGCCAGCCGGCCGATGCGGATGCGGCGGATGCCCAGAACCTGCAGGCCGACGCTGCGGCAGACATGGGCGATCTGTCCCGGCTGCGGTGCCTTGAGGGCGAAGCGCAGGCGGGTCTCGCTCTGCCAGCTGACCTTGCACGGTGCCAGCGCCCGGCCCTGATAGCTCAGGCCGTGATTGAGCTGGGCGAGCTGCTGCGGTTCGAGAGTGCCGGCGACCTCGACGATGTATTCCTGCTCGATCTTGCTGAAGTCGTCGGTCAGCTTGCGGATCACGCCCCAGTTCTGGGTCAGCACCAGCAGGCCGGAGGCTTCCGGCTCCAGTGCCAGCGGCACGCTGAGGCGCTGCAGGTGGCGCCTGAGCAGACGCATCCCGGAGGCATCGTCCGCGGCGCGGCTGGCGGCGCCGAGCAGTTCGCTGGCCTGCTCGCAGCTCACGCCGGCCGGCTTGTGCAGCAGCAGGGTCGCCGGCGGCTGGGATTCGGCGCGGGCGCCGGGGAGCAGGGCGATGGCCTGTCCCGTCACCTTGAACTGCGGTTCCTCGACCACCTGCCCGTCGACCGCCACCCAGCCGCCCTCGATGTACAGCTCGGCCTCGCGGCGCGAGCAGGGCAGCAGTTCGGCGAGGCGCTTGGACAGGCGGACGGGATCGGTCATGGGGTCACTTCTTGCTGATGGTGATCTGGCGCGAGCTGCCGTAGGTCTGGCCGCTGACGCCGCGGGGGATCTGCTGGACTTCGCCGCCGGCCTTCAGGAAGGCGGCCATCTGCTCTTCGAGCTGGCGGCGGGCTTCGGCGGAGGGGACGGGGACGGTCTTCTGCTTGGATGAGCCGGGTTTGCTTTGCATGAGGAGTCTCCTGCCTGAAGCGAAAAAGGCCGCCCATTATACACGGATCGGCGCTCATTTTTTGCGCAACATGCCGGGATCCGCAAAACATTGCCCGAACATCCGCCGGCGAACGGCTGCAGCGTGCGCCGTCCGCCGGTCGGGCTCAGCGCGCCGCTGCCAGCAGGCGGTAGCTGTTCAGGCGGTCGGCGAAGCTGTGGGTCACGGTGACCAGGCCCAGTTCGTCGAGCTGGTAGTCGCGGGCGTGGGCGTGGAACTGTTCCCAGCACTGCTCCGGGGTGCCGACCACCATGGCGTCGCGGGTGGCGTCCAGCTCGGCCAGGTCGCCGGGGCTGAGCTGGCGGCGACGCTGGTCGATCTCCTCGGGGCTGAGCAGCGGCTCGCGGGCGCCGCGGCCGGTCATCATCTTGCGCCAGGCGGCGGTGCTGGCGATGCGCCTGGCTTCTTCCTCGGTCTCGGCGCAGATCACCGCCAGCGCCAGCATGCGCGCGGGCTTGTGCTCGTGCCCGGCCTCGCGGAAGTGGCGCTCGTAGTTGGCGAAGATCGCCGGCGTGCAGGCCTGCGGGGCGATGAACTTGGCCACCGACAGGCCCATGCCCAGGTAGCCGGCCAGCGACGAGCTGCCGCCGCCGGAGCCGAGCATCCACAGCTGCGGCGCCGGGTCGTTGTCCGGCAGGCAGCGCAGGCGGCTGTAGGGATGACGCTCGGGATACTCGTTGCGCAGGAAGGCGCACAGCTCGGCGGCCTGCTGCGGGAAGGTATCTTCCTCGAGCTGCTCGTAGGGTGCCGCGAGGGCGGCGGAGGCCAGCGGGGTGCCGCCCGGGGCGCGGCCGATGCCGAGGTCGATGCGCTCGGGGAACAGGCTGGCGAGCATGCGGAACACCTCGGCCACCTTGTACGGGCTGTAGTGGGTGAGCATCACGCCGCCGCTGCCGATGCGCATGTTCTGCGTGGCGCTGGCGATGCGGGCGACCATGATTTCCGGGCAGGGATTGGCGAACTGGATGCTGTTGTGGTGCTCGGCCAGCCAGTAGCGGTGGTAGCCCAGCTCGTCGCAGGCGCGGGCCAGCTCGACCGAGCTGTTGGGCGCCTCGCGGACCGGGCGGTCGCCGTGGACGGGCGTCTGGTCGACGATGGTGAGTTTCAGCGACATGGCAGGTCTCTCGCGAAAATCGATGGTGCGCGGCAAAAGAGCCGGAAAAGCAAAAGCCCCGCACGGGGCGGGGCTTTTGGCGAGGCGGGAAGCCGGATCAGATGATCTGGACTTCGTCGGCCTGCAGGCCTTTCTGGCCCTGGACGACCAGGAAGGAAACGGCTTGGCCTTCCTTCAGGGTCTTGAAGCCGTCGGCCTTGATGGCGCGGAAGTGCACGAACACGTCCGGACCGCTCTGCGGGGTGATGAAGCCGAAGCCCTTCTCATCGTTGAACCACTTGACGGTGCCGGTTTGACGGTTGGACATGATTGTCTCCTTGGACGGTGTTGACTACGACGCCGGAACTGCCCGGAGTCGGAACTGAGTGCAAGGAGCCAGTAAAACCGAGGTTTGATTGGATCAAGATCTGAATCAGTCGATTACGATGACACAAGCAACACAGTGCGAAGCACCCTACGCGGTAATGCGTCCGGGTGCAAATCCTTTCTGCAGGCGCGGACCTAGCCTTTTGTCTGAGAGTCGTCCGGCGGCGTCTGGAAACAGCCTCAATAGCCTGGTTATTTCCTTGAAAATCAATGGCTTGTCATGGAGCGTCGGCGGTGGCGGGCAACCTGTGGCTCCTGTCGGGAAAAACGCTGCGTCTGGGCGTCGGGCGGGCACGATCGGGCCGGTGAACTCGGCTAGAATGCCCGCCCTGGCAATCAAGGTACGCGACATGGCACTGATCGGGCGGTTCAATTCTCTGCAGGTGGTCAAGCACACCGACTTCGGCCTCTATCTGGACGGCGGTCCGGATGGCGAAATCCTCCTGCCCAGGCGCTACGTGCCCAAGGGCGAACCGAGCGAGATCGGCGACTGGCTCAACGTGTTCGTCTACCTGGACAGCGAGGACCGCATCATCGCCACCACGCAGAAGCCGAAGGTGCAGGTCGGCGGTTTCGCCAGCCTCAAGGTGGTGGCGATCAACCACGTCGGCCTGTTCCTCGACTGGGGGCTGCCCAAGGACCTGTTCCTGCCGCATTCCGAGGAGAAGCGCCCGCTGCAGGTCGGCGACTACGTCGTGGTGCACGTCTACCTCGACCCGCGCACCCGGCGGATCACCGCCACCGCGCGTCTGGACCGCTACCTGGACAACGCCCCGGCCAGCTACCAGAGCGGCCAGGCCGTCGACCTGCTGGTGGTCGAGCGCACCGACCTGGGCTTCAAGGCCATCGTCGACGGCAAGCACTGGGGGCTGATCCACAAGAACGAGCTGTTCAAGTTCCTCCGCAGCGGCATGCAGGAAACCGGCTACATCAAGGAAGTGCGCGCCGACGGCAAGATCAGCCTGAGCCTGCAGCCGGTCGGCCGCCAGGCGGGCGACCAGTTGGGCGAGCAGATCCTCGCCCAGCTGCGTGCGGCCGGCGGCCGCCTGGCGCTCTCCGACAAGAGCCCGCCGGAGGAAATCGCCCGCCTGTTCGGGGTGAGCAAGGGCAACTTCAAGAAGGCCATCGGCGGCCTGTACAAGCAGGGCCTGATCGTCATCCACGAGCAGGGCATCGAGCTGCGCTGAGCCCTCACCGTGGCGAGCCCCACAGCTCCTGCAGGCGGGCGTCGCGTCCGCAGCGGCTGCGGTAGAAGTGGTAGCGCAGCGGATTGCGACGCGCGTAGTCCTGGTGGTACTCCTCGGCCGGATAGAAAGTGCCGGCGGGGAGGATCTCGGTGACGATGGGCCGGTCGAAGCGCGCGGAGGCCTGCAGCGCCGCCCTGGAGGCCTCGGCCTGGCGTCGCTGCTCGGCGTCGGTATAGAAGATCGCGCTGCGGTACTGCGCGCCGATGTCGCAGAACTGGCCGGTGGCGGTCAGCGGGTCGATGTTCGGCCAGAAG
This sequence comes from Pseudomonas sp. OF001, assembly GCF_904426495.1. Lineage (NCBI taxonomy): Bacteria > Pseudomonadati > Pseudomonadota > Gammaproteobacteria > Pseudomonadales > Pseudomonadaceae > Pseudomonas > Pseudomonas sp. OF001. Next base: position 10,936 of record NZ_CAJGBM010000011.1, read on the forward strand.
GCCTCCAGCAGTCTGGCGTAGCTGGTCCGCGTCGGGTCGTAGCGCACCAGCACCGCCTCCAGATGGCCGCTGCCGCCGGCCGAGACCTGCTCGTAGCTCGGGTTGGCCAGCGTGCCGCCGGTATAGCCCGAGGTGGTGGACAGCACTCCCGGCACCTTGTCGAAATCCGCTTCCAGACACCAGAAGCAGCCGCCGGCGAAGATCGCCGTGGCGCCCGCCTCGGGCGTCGCCGTGGGCGTCTCGCCCGCGCTCGCCAGCGACAGGGCACCGAGCAGGGCGGCTCCCGTCAGCAGGGCGCGCAGCCCCGCCCTGACCTGTCTGCGCATGCTCAGCTCCTCAGCTCCGGCAGGGGTTCCTCGCGCGGCACGAAGTGCAGCGCCAGGCCGTTGTTGCACCAGCGCTCGCCGCGCGGCGGCGGGCCGTCGTCGAACACATGCCCCTGATGCCCGCCGCAGCGCGCGCAGTGGTATTCGCTGCGCGGCCAGAACAGCCTGAAGTCGCGCCGGCGCCCGATGTGCGCGGGGTCGAGCGGCTGGGTGAAGCTCGGCCAGCCGGTGCCGCTGTCGTACTTGTGGCGGCTGTCGAACAGCGGCAGGTAGCAGGCGGCGCAGACGAAGGTGCCGTCGCGGTGTTCGTCGTTCAGCGGGCTGCTGCCGGCCGGCTCGGTGTCCTCCTCGAACAGCACGCGCCACGCTGCCGGCGGCAGCAGGGCACGCCACTCCTCGGGCGGCTTGTCCAGCCGGGCAACCGTGGCGAGGGGCGTTGCCCGCGCCGGGCGGATGCCGCGCTCCAGCAGTGCCCAGGCGGGCAGCAGGGCGATGGCCCGCAGCAGATGGCGGCGATGCATGGCGACACCTCCGGGAGGAAGCTCTGTGCAAATATTAGACAGCCTGGCGCGGCGCCGTTCCCGCTTGCGGGCCGGCGGCATCCTCGGCTGCCGATGGACGGTCGCCGACCGGACCGAGATTCGCCCGGCAGCGCGACGCTCGCCGTGATTTGTGCAAGCCATCCCGGGAGGAGGCTCGTCAGCGCCTGGTCGGATGCGCAGCCCTGCAACCATCTCGTGCGAAATCAGCTGCTTGCGGCGGGATCGCAGAGGTTTCCACCTGCCCCGCGGCGTGGCCGAAGGGCCGGCAGGTGTCGGGCGGTTCCATGAAAAATGCAATCTTGTCTATGAAAGGTGCATTCTGTCACCGTCGATGCCATCACATAATGCGCCCCGGATTACTGGAAGCGCGCAGGCAGAGTGCCTGCGGATCGACCAGACTGAATTGATCCTGGCAGTTGGGCATTTGCCGCGACCCGCAGGTGGCGGCAGACACAATAAGTATCGACCGGTATAGACAGACAGCCATGAAAAGAGCGAACCCCCTTCTCGAGAAACTGCAAACCATCCTGCCGGCCATCGCAGCCAACGCCGCCCGCGCGGAGCTCGAGCGCAAGGTCCCGGACGAGAACATCGCTCTGCTGAAGAGCATCGGCATGCACCGCGCCTTCCAGCCCAAGGCCTACGGCGGTCTGGAAATCTCCCTGCCGGAATTCACCGACTGCGTGGCCGCGCTGGCCGGCGCCTGCGGCGGCACCGCCTGGGCCTTCAGCCTGCTGTGCACCCACAGCCACCAGCTGGCCATGTTCCCCAAGCAGCTGCAGGACGAGATCTGGGCTGACAACCCCGATGCCACCGCCAGCAGCAGCATCGCGCCGTTCAGCACCATCGAGGAAGCCGAGGGCGGCGTGCTGCTCAGCGGCGAGATGGGCTGGAGCAGCGGCTGCGACCACGCCGAGTGGGCCATCGTCGGCATGCGCCGCAAGAACGCCGAGGGCGAGCTGGTGTACAGCTTCGGCGTGCTGCCGCGCAGCGACTACGAGATCCGCGACGACTGGTTCTCGGTCGGCATGCGCAGCAGCGGCTCGAAGACCCTGGTGATCAAGAACGCCTTCATCCCCAACCACCGCATCCAGGCGGCCAAGGACATGATGGAAGGCAAGTCCGCCGGCTTCGGTCTGTATCCGGACAGCAAGATCTTCTACACCCCGTACCGCCCGTACTTCGCCTGCGGCTTCGCCGCCATCAGCCTGGGCATCGCCGAGCGCATGCTGGTCGCCTTCAAGGAGAAGCAGAAGAACCGCGTGCGCGCCTACACCGGCGCCGCTGTCGGTGCCGCCACCCCGGCGCTGATGCGTCTGGCCGAGTCGACCCACCAGGTCGCCGCCGCCCGCGCCTTCCTCGAGAAGACCTGGGAAGAGCACGCCGAGTACGGCGAGCGCCACGAGTACCCGAGCCGCGAGAAGCTGGCCTACTGGCGCACCAACCAGGCCTACGCGGTGAAGATGTGCATCGCCGCCGTCGACCGCCTGTTCGAGGCCGCCGGCGCCACCAGTTGGTTCGAGAACAGCGAGATCCAGCGCCTGTTCCGCGACTCGCACATGACCGGCGCGCACGCCTACACCGACTACGACGTCTGCGCGCAGATCCTCGGCCGCGAGCTGATGGGCCTGGAGCCGGACCCGAGCATGGTCTGAGTCGCTTCGCAATGAACAAAGGGGGATTGCCGCAAGGCAATCCCCCTTTTGCTTGCCTGCGCCACCCGCGGGTGGCGCCGCCCCAAGGTTCAGTCGATGCGGGTGAAGGTGGCGGTGCCGATGCCTTCGATCTGCTGGATCAGGGTGTCGCCGCCGTCCTCGACGCGGGCATGCAGCAGGGTATTGCCCTTGCCGTCGCGGGCGGTGACGTAGCCGTCGCGGTGGACCCATTCGGCGATGGCCAGCTTGTTGTCGCCCTCGCGGATGTACTCCGGGGTCAGCTCGACGGTCGTGCTGCGGACCTTCACGCCCATGGCCTCGGTGGTCATGTCGTAGGTGCCCTCGACGACATTGCCGGCCACGGCCGAGCCGGCCAGGGCCGCCAGCAGGAGGGAGAGGGGGGGCGAGGGTGCGAATGTGCATGGGCGTACCTTCCTGGTCGTTGGCATCTCGTGTCGTGCGGCCCGCCAGCGGGCAGCGGCGACTGACGAGTCCAGACTAGGCAACGCCATGCAGGGTTTTGTTGATGCAAGTCGTGAAAAAGCCTGCAGTTCGATGAATTTTCCGTGACAGTCGCGTTTCTTCGGCCAAAGAAAACCCCGCGCAGCCGGGCTGGGCGGGGTTTCGGGGCGATCCGCGGCTCAGGCGCTCGCGGAGCTCTCGCGGTTGCGGATCATGTCGGCGATGGCATGCATCGGCCGCTCGAGCATCGCCTTGACCTCGTCGCTGGCGCCGACCCGCTCCAGCGCCCGGCTCATGCACAGCAGCCACTGGTCGCGCTCCTTCGGGCCGATGGCGTACGGGCGGTGCGGGCCGGTCATGCAGATGCTGCCGTACTTCTGCGCATACAGGGGCGGCCCGCCCAGCCAGCCGGAGAGGAACTCGAACAGCTTCTGGCGGATCCCCGACAGGTCCTCGCCGTGCATGCGCCGGATGTCCGCCGCCTCCGGCAGCTGATCCATGCAGTCGTAGAAGGCATCGCACAGGCGGCGCACGCCTTCCTCGCCGCCGAGCAGTTGGTAGGGGGTATGGTTCATGGCACGACTCCGCCGGGTTGTTCTTGTGGACGGAGCCGATGGTGCCTGAGTGCCGTGCTGGGGATTTGACCCAGATCAGTGGCCGGCACGCCGCCGCGGAGCGCCCGCGCCCTGGTTGCGCGCGGATGTCCCTGGCGGGCGATCGAGGCAGCTACTGCTGCGCCGGCAGCCTGCGGGTCATGGGCACCGCCAGCAGATAGCCGATCAGCATGCCGGTCACGTCCGCCAGCAGATCCTGGTATTCGCCGAAGCGGTAGCCGGTCATCAGCTGCAGGTTCTCGATCAGCACGCCGTAGCCCAGCAGGCCGAGCAGCAGGAGCAGGCGCTGTCCGGGAAAGGCCATGCGCCCGAGGAAGGTGAGCACGGCGAAGGCCAGGACATGATTGCCCTTGTCCCAGCCGGTGCTGAACATTGCCGAAGGATTCTTCATCAGCGCCAGGACCAGCACGCTCGCCGTGCAGACGGCGAAGGCCAGGATCCAGAGCGCGCGGGGAATACGGAAGAGCATCGTGTACCAGTCGGTTGGTGGAGGAAGGGATGTTCCTTATACTGCCGTGCCTTTTTCAGACCCTGGCAGGTCGGCGAACGAGCCGGCCGCCGCGTACGGATGATCCCGCACAATGCTTCAGAATTCCAATCGCCTCGAGCGCGTCCTGGTCGCCTCGGTCCTGATCCTGCTGGTGTGGCTGCCGCTGCCGCTGGGCAGCAATCGCGACTGGTCGATGGGGCTGCTGGCGGCACTGGTCGGCCTGATCGGCTGCGTCTGGGGTGTCGCCCTGTGGCGTAACGCCCTGCCGGCGAGCAAGGCACTCAGACCGGCACTGCCGATGTTCGCTTTGTTGCTGTCGAGCCAGGCCTGGGTGGCGGTGCAGTGGCTCGGCGGGCTGACGGTGGATGTCGGTGCAACCTTCCAGTACCTGATGCTCGGCCTCGCCTACAGCCTGCTGTTCCTGATGGTCGTCAGCCTGTTCCATACCCGCCGGCGCCTGACCCTGCTGCTCAGTGTCGTGGTGATCAGCGGTACCTTCCAGGCCTTCTATGGCGCCTTCATGACACTGTCCGGCAGCGAAGGCCTGCTGGCCTCCATGGGGTTCGGTCATGCGGAAGTGACCAGCGGCACCTACGTCAACCGCAACCACCTGGCCGGCTATCTGGAGATGACCCTGGCCTGCGGCATCGGCCTGCTGCTGGCGCTGCGCGATGGCCAGCCGTTCCGCTGGGTGAACCTGCTCGAGCTGCTGATGGGGCCGAAGGCGCGCCTGCGCCTGGCGCTGGTAGTGATGGTGATCGCCCTGGTGATGACCCGCTCGCGCATGGGCAACATGGCCTTCTTCGCCAGCCTGATGGTGGTCGGTGCGGTCTTCATCCTGCTCAACCGCGAGCATCGGCTGCGCAACGGCCTGATCCTCGCCAGCCTCGTCCTGATCGACATGCTGGTGATCAGTCAGTACTTCGGTTTCGACCGCCTGAGGGATCGCCTGGTGGAGACGCGCCTGAACGACGTGGTGGTCGAGGGGCAGGTAGTCCAGCGGGCCAACGAAATCCGTGACGACGTATTCGCCTACACGGTGCCGCTGATGATGGACAAGCCGCTGGTCGGGCAGGGCGCCGGCAGCTTCGAGGCAGTGTTCCCCAGGTATGCGGGCGAGGACGTGCGCAACCACTTCGATCACGCCCACAACGACTACATCCAGTTCGTCATCGAGTACGGCCTGATCGGCACGCTGCCGCTGGCGGCGTTCGTGCTGCTGGCGCTGTGGCGTGCCCTGCAGGCCCTGTGGCGGCGCGAGTCGCTGTACCGCAGCGGCGTCGGTTTCGGCGCGGCGATGGGCATCGTCGCCATCGGCATCCACTCCAGCGTCGACTTCAACCTGCAGATTCCCGCCAACGCCGCCAGCTTCGTGGCGCTCTGCGCGATTGCCGTGCTGGCCAACCAGCACAGCAACCCGCGGCGCCGGTCCGCAGCGTTCGAGTGAGGCGCGGCGGGCGGCATGCGCACGGCTACGCGCATCCGGACTGCAGGGGCTGCGTGGCAAAGCCCACCACGCTGCGGCTGTCGCGGCTGAACTCCACGCCGATCAGGTGGATGGGCTCGCCGCGGGCGCGGTACTTGTCGGCGTAGCCGCGCGCCCTGAGCTGCTCCAAGGCATGGCCCTCGGGCACCAGCTCGACCACCTTGAATTCGAACAGGTAGGCGTTGCCGTTGAACAGCACGGCCATGTCGATGCGCCCGCGGTTGGTGGTGTCCTCCAGGCGGATATCCAGGCCCAGCGCGGCGAAGTGACTGTAGAACACGCTGGCGTAGTAACCCTCGTATCGGGCGATGGGGTTGTTGCGGTACCAGTCGTGGGGAACGCTGGCGAAGAAGGCGCTGAACAGCGCCTGCAGGCCGGCGAAGTCGTTGGCCTGCAGCAGATCGTACAGCTGCGGCACATGGATGCCGTGGCGCGCCGGATCGTCCGACCAGGCCTGCAGCAGAGCCCCGTTCAGACTGCTGCGCACTTCCTGGTTGGGATAGCGCAGGCGCATCTGCATCAGGCCCGGCAGGCGGCGCACCGAGTCGATGGTCAGGTAGCCCGCCTGGAACATCAGCGCCTCGGTCGGGATGTGGTCGACATCGAAGCTCGACAGCAGCGACTCCAGCGCCACCATCTGCTCCAGATCCGGGGTGAAGGTCTGCCGCTGGGTGAGCAGGTCGACCAGGAAGGTCGGCGTGCCAGTCTCGAACCAGAACGGGCGGAACTCGCGCTTCTGGAACAGCAACAGCAGGTCGAAGGGGTTGTAGACCGACTCGCCGGTCCAGTTGTAGCCGTTGTACCAGGCGCGGATCTCGTCGCGATCCAGTCCCGGCAGCTCCGCTGCGAACACCTGGTCCACATCGGCGTCGGTATAACCGCAGATCGCCGAATAGCGGCCATCGATGGTGATGTCGTTGAGGTTGTTCAGCCCGGAGAACAGGCTGACCTTGCTGAACTTGGACACGCCGGTGAGCATGGCGAAGCGGATATGGGCGTCGCTGTCCTTGATCACCGAATACAGGTTGCGCAGCTCGTCGCGGATCTCGCGGGCAATCTCCGGGCGGCCGAGGTTGTCGAGGATCGGCTTGTCGTACTCGTCGACCAGCACCACCACCCGCTCGCCGGCCGCGGTGCTGGCGTGGCGGATCAGTTCGGCGAGGATGCCAGCCAGCGACTGGCTGCGGCAGACGATCCCCAGGCGTTCCTGCTGCTCCTGCAGCAGTTCGCGGCTACGCTGCTCCAGCGCGGCCAGGCTGGTCAGCACGCCGCCCCCGAAGCTGATGCGGATCACCGGATGGCGCCGGCTCCAGTCCCACTGGTCATGCGCCGCCAGGCCGCGAAACAGCGGCTCGTTGCCGGCGAACAGTTCGGCCAGGGTATCGATGAACAAGCTCTTGCCGAAGCGGCGCGGGCGGGAGAGGAAGTAGTACTTGCCCTCGTCGATCAGTTGCAGTGCTATCGCGGTCTTGTCGACGTAGTAATAGCCCTCCTCACGAATCTCGCGGAAGGTCTGGATGCCGATGGGCAGTTTCTTGCGTTGCATGATCAAGACCGGGGCAGGAAGCGATTGTCGCGATTGTAGCCCTTCGCTGCGCGCAGGTCCGGCCGTGCAGCGGGCCGAAAACACAATGGCCGCCGATACCGGTCGGGGGAGCAGCGATCAGCCGGCGTATCCCCGCGGGTTGGTCGACTGCCAGCGCCAAGCATCGGCCATCATCGTGTCTATGCCACGCTCGGCCTTCCAACCCAACTCATGCGCGGCCTTGCCCGGATCGGCCCAGCACTCGGCGATGTCGCCAGGACGGCGCGGAGCGATGCGATAGGGTACCGGGCGACCGGATGCCTGCTCGAAGGCCCGTACCATCTCCAGCACGCTGTAACCGATTCCGGTACCCAGGTTCCAGACGTGCACACCGCTCCCGTCCGAGATCGCCTGCAGTGCCTTGAGGTGGCCGTCGGCGAGATCGACCACGTGGATGTAGTCGCGCACGCCCGTACCGTCACAGGTCGGATAGTCGTCGCCGAACACGGCAAGCTCCCTGAGCTTGCCGATGGCGACTTGGGTAATGTATGGCAGCAGGTTGTTGGGGATGCCGTTCGGATCCTCGCCGATCACCCCGCTGTGGTGAGCGCCGACCGGATTGAAGTAGCGGAGGAGGGCGATGCTCCAGCGCGAATCGGACTTGGCAAGATCACGCAGCACCTCCTCAACCATCAGCTTGGAGCGGCCGTAGGGATTGGTGGGGATGCCGGTGGGGAAGTCCTCGCGAATGGGCATCTGGCGAGGCTCACCGTACACGGTGGCCGAGGAGCTGAATACCAGATGGAAAACCCCGGCGTGGGCCATGGCCTGACAGAGCGTCACGCTGCCGGCGACATTGTTCTCGTAATAGGCCAACGGTTCGCGCACGCTCTCGCCGACGGCCTTGAGGCCGGCGAAGTGGAGTACGGCGTCAATTTTGTAGTTGGCGAATATCTCGTCGAGCAAGGTGCGATCACGAATGTCGCCCTGTATGAAGAGCGGCGCCCTGCCGCAGATGCCTTCGATACGGTGCAGCGATTCGACCGAGCTGTTGCAGAGGTTGTCCAGCACCACCACGTCGAAGCCGGCTTCGAGCAGGGCGAGAGAGGTATGCGAGCCGATATAGCCGGCCCCGCCGGTTACCAGGATTTTTTTGAACACGGCCAATCGTCCATGAGCTGAGTTGAGGGAAAACTGCGCGGGTGGATCGAGCCTCTACGGGAGGAAATCCCTACGAGGCCTTGTGTACCACCTGTGGGCGCGGAGTCACCAGCGGAATCTGCGGGATGGCCGCAGCCCCGCCGCGCTGGCGGTAGATCAGGTCGACGATCTCGGCTTCCGGGGTATAACCGCTGACCATCTGCAACAGCAGCTCGCGTACGCCGAGGAAGTCATCGGCCTTGATGGCATCGACCAGCGCACGCAGCAGTACCTTCAGCTCGCTCCAGGAGATGTAGTCCTCGTTGGCGCGCATGATCATCGGGTGATCGGTGGGCAGCACGTTGTCGCCGATGAGCAGCTCCTCGTAGAGCTTCTCGCCAGGGCGCAGGCCGGTGAACTCGATGGCGATGTCGCCCACTGGGTTGTCCTTCGAGCGCACGCTGAGGCCGGAGAGATGGATCATCTTCTCCGCCAGCTTGGCGATCTTCACCGGCTCGCCCATGTCCAGCACGAACACGTCGCCACCTTCGCCCATGGCGCCGGCTTGGATCACCAGTTGCGCGGCCTCGGGGATGGTCATGAAATAGCGGGTGATTTCCGGATGGGTCACGGTGATGGGGCCGCCGCGCTTGATCTGCTCGCGGAACAGCGGGATCACCGAGCCGGACGAACCCAGCACGTTGCCGAAACGCACCATGGTGAAGCGGGTGCGGTTGGTCACCGGAGCCTCGCCCGGCACCTCGTAGAGCGCCACCTGCTTTTCCCGTGCCAGCGCCTGCAGCACCAGCTCGGCCATGCGCTTGGTGCTGCCCATCACGTTGGTCGGGCGCACCGCCTTGTCGGTGGAGACCAGCACGAAATTGGGCACGCCGGCGCGCAGCGCCGCCTGCGCCGTGTGCAGGGTACCCAGGGTATTGTTCAGCACGCCCTCGGCGATGTTGTGCTCGACCATCGGCACATGCTTGTAGGCTGCGGCGTGGTAGACGGTATCGACCCGCCAGCTGCGCATCACATCAAGCATGCGCCCGGCATTGCGTACCGAGCCGAGGATCGGCACCAGCCGCAGCTTGAGCCCCTCGCGGCGGATGCGCTGCTCCAGTTCGGTATGGATGCTGTACAGGTTGAATTCCGAGTGCTCGTAGAGAATCAGCGTGGTCGGTTCGCTGCCGACGATCTGGCGGCACAGCTCCGAGCCGATGGAACCACCTGCGCCGGTCACCATCACGGCCTGGCCGCGGATGCAGCGCTCGAACAGCACGGCCTGCGGCGCCACCGGGTCACGGCCGAGCAGGTCGGCGATGTCCACTTCCTGCAGATCGGAAACATTGACCTTGCCGCTGGCCAGGTCCATGAAGCCGGGAATCGAGCGCACGTGTACCGGCAGCGGCTCGAGCATCTCGAGAATCTCGCGGCGCCGCACGCGCGAAGCCGAAGGAATGGCGAGGAGAATCTCCTCGGCGCCGGTTTCCTCGAGCATGCGCTGAATCTGCCGCGGGCGGTACACCGGCAGGCCGGCGATCACCCGCTTGGCCAGGCTGCGGTCGTCGTCGATGAAGGCCACCGGGCGCATGGTGCGGTCCATGCGCAGCGCCTTGACCAGCTGGTTGCCGGCAATGCCGGCACCGTAGATCGCCACCCTGGGCTGGTCACCATCCTGTGAGCGGAAGGAGAGGCTGGCCAGGTTGAACCAGTCGCCGGTGAAGTACTGGCGCATTGCCACGCGCAGGCCGCCGATCAGCAGCAGGCTGAGCCACCAGTAGTTGAAGACGATGGAGCGCGGTACCAGCGCCGGAGTGTCGCCCCAGAGGACGATCACCAGAGCCAGCAGCAGGGCGGAAAGGGTCACCGCCTTGCCGATGGAGACCAGCGCCTCGTTGCCCAGGTAGCGCATCACCGCGCGGTACATGCCCAGGCGCACGAACAGCGGCAGGGCCACCAGCGGCGCGGCGAGGAACAGCCAGGCATGGTGGCCAAGCGGCTCCACCTGGCTCATGTCGTCGAGGCGGATATAAAACGCCAGCCAGAGAGCCAACCAGAGCAGCATTACATCGACCACCACCTGCAGGAGGCGCTTCTTGGCGCGCGGGAGATTAAGCAGCTGCTGACGTAGGGCCGGTAGATTTCCTTTCATTTGGCGATCCTTGAAGTTTTAAGCCATACCCAAGCTTGAGGTTGTGAGCCAAGCGAAAAAAGTGAGTTGGAACGGTAAAAAAAGCACATGAATTATGCCATCGAAGCTTCTGATGATGGAAGAAGTGTGATGAGCGTCACTGAATTTTCCCTCTTGCCTGCCGCTGAGTTACTGTAGAGAATGCCTACGAGGACTAAGAATGTCCGGCTGGAAAATTAGCCCCACCAGGCGAGAGAGTCAGATAGCCGGCGGATTGCCCGGTTTATAACAAGGTTTGCGACTAAGGCCTTACGTCGGGTGTAGCTTGCAAGCCACAGGTTCTTGTGGATAGAGCTGTGGCACGAGCATCATGGGTGGTAGTTGAAGCTTAATAGTAATTAAATTTTCCTACGCGCGACTGAATGCGGGCGGTCGGCAGAAAATAAATCTGCTGCAATTTCGAATTGTGGGAATTCTGCTTGGACGACCGCCGTTGCCTTTCTGTTAATGCCCGGCTCAGCTTTTTTGGATTGTGCTGGCGCGTTTCCTATTTTGAGATTATTGCAAAAGCAGTTTCCCAGATTATTTTAAGATCCCCTAGGAAGCTGTTTTTGTTTACGTATTCGATGTAGTATTTTTGCTTGATGGGGAGGATTTCATTTATGTAGGATTTTTCTGGGTCTGCGGAATTTGATAGGATCTCGTTTTCATTTCTGAATTCAATTGATGCGCGGTCTGTGATCCCAGGGCGAACAGACAATACCTGCTTACGAATGCTGGCTGGATATTGATCAATGTACTTTGGAACCTCAGGGCGAGGTCCGACTATGCTCATGTTTCCGATGAGAACGTCGAAAAGTTGTGGGAGTTCGTCGAGTTTGGTCTTGCGCAGGAATTTTCCGGCTCTGGTTACTCGATTGTCGCCTCCTACGGTCAGTTGCAGACCTTTTTTCTCGGCATCAACAGTCATTGTGCGGAATTTGAAAATTCTGAAAGTTCTTCCATGCCGGCCAACACGCTCCTGTCGGAAGAAGACAGGGCCGCTGGAATCCAGTTTTATCCAGATTGAAATCAGCAGTAGAATTGGCCAGATCAGTGCGATGGCAATAGCACTGGTGGAGAGGTCAAAAAAACGCTTCAGCATTTTTGGTCACTCGAGGATGTTCTTTACGGCATTTATGACACGACTGACATCGCTATCAGTCATTTTGGTGTATAGAGGAAGGGTTGCCGTTCGTTCGTATACGTGCTGACTCACAGGGAACATCTCGGGAGTGAGTTTGTATGTTTCTCTCCAGTAAGGATGCTGGTGGAGAGGGACGTAGTGAACGCTCATTCCGATGCCGCAATCGAACATGCTTTCGATGAACTTATCTCGAGTTGTATTGGTGTTGTCGTTGAGTTGGATTACATACAAGTGCCATGAGTGGATGTCGCCCTGTGCAGCACCTGGCGGAAGAGTAATGGGGAGTCCTGCCAGTTCGCTATTGTAGCGCTCAGCAATGCTCTGGCGCTTCTGTTGGAAATTGTGTGCCTTCTTGAGTTGATGAATTCCGATTGATGCTGCAATGTCAGTAAGGTTGTACTTGAAGCCTGGTGCGACTATTTCGTAGTACCAGCTTGGCACCTTTGCAGTGAAGCGATCGAATGCATCCCTGTTGATTCCATGCAGGCGCATGATTCGCGCTCGTTTGGCAATTTCCGGGTTGCGCGTCACAAGCATCCCACCCTCGCCAGTCGTGATCGTCTTGTTGGCATAGAAGCTGAACACGGTCACGTCGCTTTCGAGGGTGCCGACTAGATTGCCATTACAAGTGGTCGGCAAGGCATGGGCAGCATCTTCTACAACCCTCAGGTCATGACGCTTAGCGATGGACAGGATTTCCACCATGTCAGCGCTACGACCTGCAAAGTGAACGGGAATGATGGCTTTGGTGCGCGGAGTAATGGCAGCCTCAATCGCTGGTGGGCTAATGCATAAAGTTGCTGCATCAATGTCAACAAAGACAGGGTCGGCACCGAGATAGCGAATGACCTCTGCCGTTGCCGTAAAGGTGTGGGTGGTAGTGATGACTTCATCGCCGGGGCCAATACCCAAAGCCTCCAGGGCAAGGTGGAGGCCGGCTGTTGCGGAGTTGACGGAGATCGTTTCGACTCCACCCCCAAGCCACTCGCCAAAGTCACTTTCAAATTGCTTTGCTTTGGGGCCGCTGGTAACCCAGCCGGAGCGGAGAGAGGAGACAACCTCTGAAATTTCCTCCTCGCCAATGTCAGGAAGGGCAAACGGCAAAAAGGAGTTGGTTGAGTTTTTCATGATTTTTTGGTCTCAAGTTAAAGTCTGATGTGCTTTTATCTTTTTATTTCATATCTGTAATGGTTCATTTTTCGCCCGCCGGCGCGCTCTGATGTTTTTGTGAGCAGAAAGCCAAGGTTTGAGTAGAACCTGTTTACTGATTCATTGTTCAATGCGTCAGTGCTCAGATCGATCACAGTTGCTGAAGAATTTTGAGCCTGCTCGATGAATGAATTTACCAATGTTTTTCCATGACCACGCCGTCCACCCGTAGGATCAACCCCTATGGAAGCCAGTTCAATGGATCCCTCTGCGGCTCCACTAGGTACGCTTGAACGTTGGCGAACCATACTCATGTTTTCAAATATACGCATCCATAAGTAGGGGCGTAAGGCAACATGGACAGCAGCCGAGAGCATCATTTTTCGCTTTCGGCTGCCTAGCAGTTGATAGAATTTTTCTGGCGTAGCGAACCCCGCAACAAATCCTAATATTTTATCTTTGGTATCTGTTGCAACTAAAAAAATATGACCTTCATGGTCGAGGACTGTCTTGTAGTATGCATATAGAAAGGAAGGCCCCAAGAGCGTCATCAGAAATCCAGGGAATGCTCCTTGGTGAATCTTGACGACTTCTTGAATGTCAGTGTGTGTCGCGTGACGGACTAAGGTTTTTTCGATTTCATGCATGTTGGACTTTGCCGGCTATCCTTTTCAGGATGAACGAAATTTTGGTGACACCACTTTTTTGAGACATGTTATCTTCGTAAAATCTTTCTGCAGATTTTCCGAATAAATCCCGTTGCATGGCGCTGCATTGGGAAAGTTCTAAGGCCGCTGCCGCAATGTCTCCAGGGGAGCATGGTTTCGATACTATGCCCGCGCCAGCGCGCTTTATGATGTCAGCCGACTCGCCCGATACGGCCATCAGAATCGGCTTGCCCATGAATAAATATGCCTGCGTCTTTGAAGGGATGGTAATCCTGAAAACTGGATCGTCTGCAAGGTGCACCAGCAAGGCGTCTGCCTTCTGCAATTCGGCTCCGACAAGTTCTGGCTCTACGCGTCCCTTGAAAAAGACATTGCTCAGCTTCATTGAAGCTGCTTTTTTCTGCAGGCGGTCACGTTCAATTCCATCGCCGATGAATGTGAACTTTATTGCTGAGTTCTGACCCTGAACTATGCAGGCAGCATCGATAATATGGTCCAGCGCTTGAGCGGCCCCTAAGTTTCCTGCGTAAACTATGTCGAAATGTTCTTTTTTGGCTGGGATTTCGCGCTCTTGGTTGTTTATTCTTGACTCGTCGCACCAGTTGTAGATTCTGTGGATTTTTTCTTCGGGAACACCCTTCTCCATCAGTGCGCTCTTATAGCCGTCTGAGAGCACGATAATCGTACTGGCGCGCTTGTAGATCCATCCTAATATTGATTCGATATATCTGATGGTGCGCTGGCTTTTGAGCATGCCAGTGGCTGTGAGGGCCTCGGGCCAAAGATCCTGTACATCATAAACGAAGGGGCGTTTCTGAATGGTCGCTTGCAGTGCGCTGAATATTCCTCCAATCATTGGGGGGTAATATGAGTAAATAACGTCAGGTCGTTTTCCAATTAATATATTATAAGTAAAAGCGGAGAGTGAAAATGATAAATAGCTAAGCATTCTCTGCATGGCAGAGCGCCCGTGTGCTATGTAGGATGGCAGGCGAACAATCCGGACTCCATCGGTTTCTTCGACTTGTATAAGTTTCATCTTGTACCCGGGGTATATTTTTCCGCCGGGATAGCTGGGGTACGTCGTTACAACTTCTACGTCGTACCCCTGCGACGCAAGCTCTTTCACGAAAGAAAGGCCTTTGATGGCGTTTTCTGGATCGAAGAGCTGGGTAATAAGTTGTAGACGCATGAAAATTAATACCTTTTCCAGACCGTGCGCATCACATAGTCGCGATAGCTATGGATAATCCGTACCACCTTGTCCGCCACGTTGGGCATGCTGTAGTCGCCGACCAAGCGCAGGCTGCGCTCTTCACCGCGGGCCTGGCTTTCCAGGATCTGCAACGCCTGCATCACGCGTTCGACCTCCAGCCCGACCATCATCGCTGCGGCTTCCTCCATGCCTTCGGGGCGCTCATGGGCCTCGCGCAGGTTGAGGGCCGGGAAGTTGAGGATTGAGGACTCCTCGTTGATGGTTCCGCTGTCGGACAGCACCGCCTTGGCGGTGAGCTGAAGCTTGTTGTAGTCCTTGAAGCCCAACGGCTTGAGCAGACGCACGTTCGAGTGGAACTGCACCCCCATGGCATCCACGCGCTTCTGGGTGCGCGGGTGGGTGGAGACGATTACCGGGTAGCCGTAGTGGGCGGCAACGCTGTTGAGCACCTCGACCAGCTTGAGGAAGTTCTTGTCGTAGTCGACGTTCTCCTCGCGGTGGGCGCTGACGACGAAGAACTTGCCGGCTTCCAGGCCCAGGCGTTCCAGTATGTCCGCAGCTTCGATGCCATCGCGGTAGTGATTGAGCACCTCGAACATCGGACTGCCGGTCTTGATCACCATGTCCGCCGGCAGGCCTTCGCGCAGCAGGTAGTCGCGGGCGATGGTGCTGTAGGTCAGATTGATGTCGGCGGTGTGGTCGACGATGCGGCGGTTGATTTCTTCCGGTACCCGCATGTCGAAACAGCGGTTGCCGGCCTCCATGTGAAAGGTCGGAATCTTGCGACGCTTGGCCGGAATCACCGCCATGCAGCTGTTGGTATCGCCCAGCACCAGCAGGGCTTCCGGCTGCACTTCGGCGAGCACGCGATCCACGGCGATGATCACGTTGCCGATGGTTTCCGCACCGCTGGCGCCGGCGGCATTGAGGAAGTGGTCCGGTTTGCGGATGCCCAGATCCTGGAAGAAGATCTCGTTCAGCTCGTAGTCGTAATTCTGTCCGGTATGTACCAGCACGTGCTCGCAGTGCTCATCCAGCTTGGCCATGACCCGCGACAGGCGGATGATTTCCGGTCGAGTGCCGACCACGGTGACAACTTTCAGCTTTTTCATTGCAAGTCCTGATTCTTGAACAGTAGCCAAAGCCGCTCAGGCTTCGGTGCCGACCGGCCGGGCATAGGTGTCCGGGTGTTCGCGGTCGAAGATCTCGTTGGCCCACAGCATCACGATCATTTCCTCGTCGCCGACGTTGGTGATGTCGTGGGTCCAGCCGGGCACGGTCTCGACGATTTCCGGCTTGTCACCGCAGGTGAACAGTTCGTAGAACTCGCCGGAATCGATGTGACGGAAGCGGAAGCAGGCCTGCCCCTTGATGACCAGGAACTTCTCGGTTTTCGAGTGGTGGTAGTGGCCACCGCGGGTGATGCCGGGGTGGGCGGTGAAGAAGGAGAACTGCCCGGAGTCGCGGGTCTTGAGCATTTCCACGAACATGCCACGCTGGTCGCCATACTTGGGCACTTCGTAGGTGAAGCGCTCGGGCGGCACATAGCTGAGATAGGTCGAGTACAGCGCGCGTACCAGCCCGCTGCCCACCGGCTCGGTGACCAGGGTCTTGCGGCTGTCGCGGAAAGTCTCCAGTTGTGCGGCCAGCTCGCCAACCGTGATGCTGTACTGAGGCTCGACGGTGACGAAAGGCTCGCCGCTCAGCTTGCCGTCCATTACCGCAACGAAATGAGCGATCACGTCATCGATGTAGACGAGGTTGATGCGCGCCTGCGGGTCGTTGATCTGGATCGGCAGGTCGCGTGCGATGTTGTGACAGAAGGTCGCCACCGCCGAGTTGTAGTTGGGGCGTGCCCACTTGCCGAACACATTGGGCAGGCGGAACAGGTGTACGGCGGAGCCATGGCTGGCAGCCAGATCCAGCAGCGCTTCTTCGGCGCCGCGCTTGCTGGTGCCGTAGGGGTTGTCCAGCCCGGCCTGGATCGAGGAGGTGTACAGCAGCGGAATCTGCCGGCCACTGGCGACTATCGATTCGCACAGTGCCCGGGTCAGATCGGTGTTGCCGCTCACGAACTCTTGGGGATCCTGAGGGCGATTGACGCCGGCCAGGTGGAACACGAAGTCAGCCTGAGCCACCAGGGCTGGCAGACCTTCCAGTGGCTCCGTGCGGGTGAAGCGCAGAACTTCTACATCGATCCGCTCGCCCAGATGGGCAACCAGGTTCTTGCCGACAAAACCGTTGGCGCCGGTGATCAGTACCTTCATCCCTTATTCCTCGGGGGTCGCGTGTTCGCCGCGCTGGATGGCGCGCATGAAGTCCAGCTTCAGCAGCAGTTGCTGCATGCCCTCGACGTCCAGACGCTCAGTGTTGTGCGAGTTGTAGTCCTCGGTACGGGAAATCTTCTCCTCGCCCTGCTCGACGAACTTGGCGTAGTTGAGGTCGCGCAGGTCCGGCGGCACGCGGAAGTAGTCGCCCATGTCCTCGGCGCAGGCCATCTCCTCGCGGCTGAGCAGCGCTTCGTAGAGCTTCTCGCCGTGGCGGGTGCCGATCACCTGGATGGGATGGTTCATCCGGTCCATCTGGCGGGTGAGGGCGCGGGCCAGGGTCTCAACGGTGGCAGCGGGGGCCTTCTGCACGAACAGATCGCCGTTGTTGCCGTGCTCGAAGGCATACAGCACCAGATCCACGGCATCCGCCAGGGTCATCATGAAACGGGTCATGTTCGGGTCGGTCAGGGTCAGCGGCTTGCCGGCACGGATCTGCTCGATGAACAGCGGGATCACCGAGCCGCGCGAGGCCATCACGTTGCCGTAGCGGGTGCCACAGATCACCGTCTTGCGCTCGTCGACGTTACGCGACTTGGCGACCATGACCTTTTCCATCATCGCCTTGGAAATGCCCATGGCATTGATCGGATAGACGGCCTTGTCGGTGCTCAGGCACACCACGCGCTTGACCTCGTTCTGGATGGCAGCCTCCAGGACGTTCTCGGTGCCGATCACGTTGGTCTTGACCGCTTCCATGGGATGGAACTCGCAGGATGGTACCTGCTTGAGCGCCGCGGCATGGAAGATGTAGTCCACTCCTCGAGTGGCATTCAGCACGCTCTGGTAGTCGCGTACATCGCCGATATAAAACTTCAGCTTGGAATTGGCATAGCGCTTGCGCATGTCATCCTGCTTCTTCTCGTCGCGGCTGAAAATGCGGATTTCTGCGATGTCGGTGTCGAGGAAGCGTTTGAGGACGGCGTTGCCGAAGGAGCCGGTGCCGCCGGTGATAAGCAGGGTTTTTCCGTTAAACAAAGTGAAGCTCCTGGTCCTATAGGTAGAAAGAGTAGATTGGCTGCAGTGCTTTCCCTGTCAGGGCTTTTCCGCCAAGGCTTTACGCATGATGTTCAGGTAGCTCTCTGCTCGCTGGCGGGCATTGGAGAAGTTGAGTACATGCTCACGTGCGGCAGCCAAGCGACCTTGGTCTTTCCCATGACGTTGGGTGATGTACTTCGCGATGACATCTGCAGCTGACTCTGCATTTAGCGGATCGAAGTACCAGGCAAAATCACCACAGACGTCACGAACAAAACCGCGATCCGAAGCAAAGAGCGGTTTCTGCATGGCCATGGCTTCCAGCGGTGTTGCGGAAAAGCATTCGAGCAGACTTGGAAAGATGACGGCATCCATTGCTTGATAGAAGCTTGGGCACTGTGCCACTGACAGTGGACCTACGTTGATAGTCGATTTCTTGAAAAAATCTGATTTGGCTGCCCATTCGGAGTCATTCAGTGTCACAAAGAAGTCAACGTCTATGGCGTGATTCTGCGCAAGAATTCTGCGTATTTCTGTAATTAGGTTTGTATTCTTGTGTGGATAGTCGCGCCCAAGAAATCCAATAGAAAATTTACGTTTTGAGATCGGCTTTTTAAGGGGCTCCCAAATTACTGGGTCGAAGTATAGAGAAGATATGCAATTATAGACTACGTCGATGTTTTCCGGCTTGGCGATTCCTGCCTTGATTACTCCATCTTTGACATGATCCAGTTCGACGATCAGTTTGTCTGCGCGGCGAAAGAAGAGAGACTGGATAAAGAATTTGAGGCGAGTTTTTATTGCCTCAGTCTTTCCGAGTATATGATAGGCGCTTTTGTCAATAATCCAGAGTTGGGCGAATCCTACAATTTGGATGCCTTTCTGCACGCGAAGATAGTTTGGTCCAAAAATCGTAAACGTTAGGTTGTAGTTCTTTGCTGTCAAGTTAAAGTCTGAGGTTAATGCGGATAAGCCATAAGTATTAGCCTCTATGATGGATATTTTTGAGTCTAATGTTTCATGGTTTAATTTGACCATGTCTTTAATTTCGCTTGATATGGCAATATCGATTTCGAGGTCATGGATTTTTAGATGCATTAGTTCAGTAACAAATGACGCGGCAACTTGCACCCCCCCACCCGAGTGCAAGTTGCTAGCATTGATAAGTATTTTATTTTTCATTTGGTGATCGTGCTAGTTTAGTGTTTTGGTTGTTGCGGGCGAGAGATACTTTAATTGACGATTTTCGAATGAAAAACAAGCCGAATAAAACAGCCGCTAGATCTTGCGTGTTTTGTGGAAGGTAACCACGAGTAAAAGAATTTACTAGCCACGCGAGCAAAGAAAAATAGGCGTATTGGTAATAAATGCTATTTGATATCGTTGCTTTTCGAAAGGACTTAGCGTAGATGAAAGCGAATGAGAGTGAGAATAAAGCTACTCCAGCGTATCCTGCAGTATGATAATACTCTGCAAATCCCAATATGGCTAAGCCACTTTCATTGCTGCTTTGGCCTGTCATCATGGAGAGATAGTTAAATATAGGGGAGTAAGATTTATCTTCAAAAAAATATGAAGGTATAAAGTAGCTCAATATGTAGTATATCTGATCTGAGTACGCATAGCTTCCTGTGCGCTCCACCCAGTCTATAAATGCACCCGAGACAAATACTGTGGATGTATCGTTGAATAATCCAATGATAATCATGTCTAGGTAGCTAACTCCTTCTAGTTTCTCGAGTTGGAGCCCTTCCGAGTATTTTCTGGCAACGCCTACAACAGAAATAGTGGTGATGGCAAGTATAAGTATTGAGGCGTACTTAAGTGTTTGCAGTAATGTCATTCTCCGAAAGATAAAAAAAGAAAATAGCATTGGGATAAATAGGAATATAAGCCTATATCTAAATCCCATGTATATTATTAGTAATACCAGAAGGCTTGTTAGTATTTTTGAGCCGCGCATTTGTGTGACAAATGCATAGCCGATAATTACTGTTAACGAGTTAAAGAAAATCAGTATAAGGTTGTGAAATGCGGGGATTTTTATATCGAACAAGTTTAGTACAGCGTATCCAGTTAGAACTGCCGAATATGCGTAGACTAGCTTCGGATTTAGAAAGAAGTCATCAGCTTGGAGTGGTGATTTTTGGTTTTTGGAGTTATAAAAAATCAAAAAAGCAACGGTAAATAAAATCGAGAATAAGTTTATGGCTGAGTATATCTTGTCAAGTGTCCTTGAGAAGTCTGTGTTTAATAATTGGTAGCTCCCATTCCAATAAAGGCTAAAGCCAATAACCGTGTATAGAATTATGAATAGATTAACCATTACTGGAGGAGAAAGCAGCGCATATTTTTTGTTCTTGGTATCTATGGATATTAGGGTGATTATTAATAATGCAATAGATACAAGAAGTGTCTGGATCACTATTTATTACTCAAATTGACTTTTGTTTAAGTTTGCTATTCGTTTTTGTGATGATTATGGCCGGTCTGCGAAGATTTTGTTGCTCAGCGCTATCTGGGGGAGTATATAAAACCATAAAGTGGCTTTATTGTTCGGGCTGCTGGGTTTCGGCGTCTAGTAGAGATGGATTTGAAAATTTGCGCATTTATTCATGTCTATGTTGTGGGGCAATAACGAGGCTGATGAAAATAAGGTGACCTATGTTTTTGGTGGAGATGATTGATTCATATATTTTAAACAGGCGTTGCATGGTTTTTGTAAGGGTTTTTAAATGGCTTTGGACATGGGGCCTTTCGAATACATGGGGAGGGTACTGCTAGAAATCAGTGCGTTGCTAACAGCTAAAAATCGCTCCGCGGCAATGTTTGGGGACCATAGCTCTGTTATGGTTTTTTGACCGGAGTGTGAAATGTTTTTAGTTATTTCATTATTCTTTGCGAGTTTGAGTAGTATTTTGGAAAGCTCTTGCCAATCACCAGGTTTGAACAGGAATCCGTTCTCCCCGTCTTTTATTATTGCAGCGGCAGCACCAGCAGCGCTGCTAGCTACTACGGCACAGCCAACGTCCATGGCTTCATTAACTACCGCCCCCCAGCCCTCATATGCAGAGCTTGGTAATACATAAATATTATTTTTAGCCATTATTTCTGGAATTTTCTTGGCTGGGAGTGGAGGGTGAAAAGAAAACTGAGTACTATTCAAGTGCTCTCTGGCTAGTTTTTCAAGTTTAAGGCGCTCAGAACCATCGCCAATTAACGTTAGTTTGAATGCTTGATGGTGTCTTTTTAGCTCGGCAAGCGCCTTAATCAACGTATCAACGTGTTTCCATGGCAACATTCTACCTGCCCATAGTATTTTCAATGATGTGTCATCTAGGCTTTTGTCGACTTTTGAGGTGCTTTGCTCGGTAAAATATCCCCAGTTCCAGATGCGATCTTCGAATCGAGCTATAAGCTTTATGTCTGTGGCAGCAAAAGGCCCTATTGGAAGGTAATGAAAAGCTGGATTTTTTGTGAGTCGATTAAATTCCCTGGCCAGACAGGCAAATGAGGGGGAGAGCAGGCGTGCTACACCAACTGGTGGTTTCCACCAGCGCTCAGACATATAAAAGCAAATTTTTCCACGCGCCAATCTATCGGATATGCGCGAAAATCGACGTTCACCGCAGATGACTATATCGGCTTCATCCCACCACTTCTCAAAGATCAGTCTGTCTGCTTCAGATTCGCCTGCTCTTAATATCCAAGGCTCAACATTGTCATTGCTCCAGCCCATGCGAGTCCTTTCTGTATCGGGCGCTTGAGTAGCGCAAAACTTGAAATTATTTTCACCAACTAAGTGTGCCAATCTGCGGGCGAGAGGCATTTGGTGATGGCTGACAAGGTTTGAAACATGGAGTATTCGCAATTTAGATAGGCCCTTTAATTTGCCCATGAGTCATTTTCAACAGGTATGCTTTTTTGTTTTAAGTATTCTTTTAGCGAGGTAAATGTATTCGCCGCCCCTGAAAAAGCACCAATAGGTTGTTGGTGAAGCTCTTTGCTAAGTGCTAGAGCTCTGCCCTCACCAAAATCACAGCCGATTAATCTTATTTTTTGGGGTCTATATTTAGCTGCAAATAATATTGCGCTAAGGGCAGAGGTTTTTTCAATAATTGGGAAGCTCAGAACTTGCTCTTTAGAATAGAACCATTGATCAAGCTCTTTAAGTGATGGCTGTTTTGGCCATAGTACTGGTGGTAATGGAAGTTTGATTTTGAGTATTTTCTTGAATGATATTTTGTACCTGGCGCTGTCTGGGGCAATCCAAGTGATTTTATTTAATAGCTGCGTGTTCGGGGAAATGCACTGCTGAAAGAATATTGGTGCAACTATGGATCTTTTATTTCCTAGCGTCTCTATCTTTGAGAAATACGGCATTTTGGTTATGTCGTTCAATACACCCACATCTGTAGTGAAGAAGAAAGAGTTTTCTTTGTCTTTAATTTTTATTGCATGGTTTATATATATGTGGGTGTCAAATCTTTCAAAGTATTCTTTGTCTGCCTTGTCTAGGCTTGGGCCTGTGCCTATAATTAGTACTTTCTTATTTTTTATGGCTGACTCCCATTCCGGGAGATCTTTTTTTGTGCGTATTGTTAGGAGTTTAATATATCCTAGTAGTGAGCTAATCGTTACGGTTAAGGCCCACTTTATTTTCTCGTTCATTTGGTTTGTTTCTGATTTTATTTGGTTGTATTTTTTGGGGTTTTTAGCCAGGGCATGGGGTGAACTATTTGGGCTGTTGTCCATGTTAAAATAAATCTGATTGCCATGGATATGCAGAAAGCTATTGCTGCGCCTTCTACCCCTAGTTTGTTTATCAAAAGCACAAGCAGAGTCAAATGGAGGATGCCTGTACTTATGGTTACTACTGAAAGAACTTTTGTATTTTTGGAGTAAAATATGTGGTTTGCGACAAGAAGGTACATTCCACTAAAAGCTTGCCCGATGATGAGCCAGCCAATAACGGCGCCAGCTTGAGCGTAGGTTTTGTTTATTAAGTTATTTATTATCCATGGTGCAAGAAAACAAGCTATACCCGCCCCGGAAAGTATGACTAAGTAGCAGGTGTAATTTATGCGAACTATTTTTATTTTTTCTGAAATCGTATTTTTGCTTAGCTTTTCGTAGAGCCATGGCATATATGCCTTGTTTGCTGCATCGAATATTAGGCCAACTACTGATGAGATTTGTACCGCTAGCATGTATATTCCGGCCTCCGCCAGCCCTAATCTTGAGCTTATTATTAGTCGGTCAGCCGATGTTAGTAAAAATATCCCTCCCACGTGAGGGATTAGAGGTATTCCGAATGCTAGTATATCCTTGATGTGGTGCAGATTTGGTTTGTGAGGGATTAAAATTCCGTCTCGTTTGAGTAGTAGTAGTGCTATTGCCGAGGCTATAAAAATAGTGATGCTGTGTGCTGACATTCTGCCATCTACCCCCTGAGACAGTACGACAACAAGGAGTAATGAAAGTATTAAGTTTGCTAAGCTTTGGCTGATTTGGAGTGCGCCGTATGATAGGGCTTTTTTTTGCACCTGCCATAACGAAAGTCTTAACTGGATAAATGCCGTGCTTGCTGCAACTAAAATGCTAATTAATAACCACTGCGCGCTAAGTCCTGTTGAGTCGCTGAGTTTTGATTGGAGTGTTAATAGTAGAAAGATGGCTATTAAAGTTGTAGATGTAACAACAAGAAGGCACGAGAAATTAAATCGCCCAATTTCGTTGTGACTGGAGTTTTCATAATATTTTCTGCTGGCTGAAAGGTGAGTGCTAAGCCCTATAAAGGCTAAGAAAGCACTTATGAGTGTTTGAAATATTGATGCTTCTCCGTATTCTTTAGGTGTTAAGTACTGCGTGAGTATGGGTATTAATGCCAAGGGCGCTAGTGCGGAAACTATATTTGCGATTAGGTATGCTGATGAGCTTGATAGTAGGATGTTTTTTTTTAAAATTTTCAACATGAATGCTTGGCTTTCTTTGTGTCTAAGAAGTTATTTCGTGTCAAAAATTTTAATGCTGGCTGTGAGTTGACTGGCTATTTTCGATATGTTGGATACATTTTGTATTTTTTGTTCGTGGCACCATTTGTCCCAGTCTGTGACCTCGGACCAGCTGCTTATGAATAGGAAATCGAGTCCGGCTGTGGTTGCTGCTTGGTAGTCATACTTGCTATCGCCAAGGAATAGTGCTGGATTTTCTATGTTTCCATTTTGGATTTCTCGGGCCAAAATTTGATCCTTGGTGTCGGGGCTTCCAAAAATACCACCGTCGAATAAATCCGCTAATCCACGCGTTGCAAATACTTCGCGCAATTCGGTTTGGTCTCCTCCCGAGACGATCAGCCAACGCGAATTAGGGGTCCGCTCTCGCAGCAACTGCAAACTTTCAGCTACTTGACAGTTGAGCAGGCCATGCCGAACTTGGGCAGCGTAGCTCTGCAAAAGTGTATCTAAGTCGATGTCAGGAGGTGATATGGTGTGGGTTGGTATTATCTGCTCTAAAAAATGGCTGAATTTTTTATAGCGCGACACGCCACCGTTGGCTACGTGATAATCCACAAATGCCTGAGCTGCAGCTTCGCCATATGACAAAGTGGTTTGGTAGAATGCACGGGTTTTTACCCTGTTCGAATTAAGCACTACGCCATCACAGTCGAAGATCAAGGAGGCATATTCTGTAATGATATGTTTCATGCGAAGCCTGCTTGACACAGTGCCTCTTCAACTTTGGCTACATCGCCTGGTACATCTACGGCCAAGCTGCCGGGCTTTGTTTCTATCATCCGAACTGTTTTTCCGAGTTCAAGGAAGCGCAGAATCTCAATATCTTCAAATTTCTCTAACTCACTCTTTCGCCCAAAGCTACTAAACGCAACCAGTTCTTCCCGGGTGAAAGCGTAGATGCAGACCTGTTTCTTATAGCGCTGAGGTTCATATTTGGAGTCTTTAAAGCCAGGCAGGGCTAAGCGTGACATGTACACCAACTGGTTTTTCTCGTTAGT
This sequence comes from Pseudomonas sp. OF001, assembly GCF_904426495.1. Classification (NCBI taxonomy): domain Bacteria; kingdom Pseudomonadati; phylum Pseudomonadota; class Gammaproteobacteria; order Pseudomonadales; family Pseudomonadaceae; genus Pseudomonas; species Pseudomonas sp. OF001. The sequence continues at coordinate 35,846 of NZ_CAJGBM010000011.1, forward strand.
GATGACTTTTGGAATGTTTCTACTGTGCGGGTCTTCCTGCCCACTGATCCAGCTGAAGCCGTTGATTATTTGCTCTGGATTATCCAGCTTGGCATCGCGGACCTTAAGGATGTCCAATGGGTCAACTAGTGGCTCATCGCCCTGTACATTAATGTAAATGTCAGCATTAATCTGGTTGGCTGCTTGCGCTACGCGATCGGTGCCGGTGAGTGCATCGTCACCGGTTATAACCGCCTGAAAGCCGGCCTGCCTTACTACATCTGCAATGCGCTGGTCCTCAGTGGCTACATAAACATTTCCTGGCCCAACAGCTCTGGCGGAGAGCTCTGCCACCCAAAGGATCATCGGTTTACCCAAAAGCTTTACCAAAGGCTTACCAGGGTAGCGAGTGGAACTGTATCTGGCTGGGATTAACACCACACTGCGCATTATGTGCCTCCTTCTATTAGTTGTTGTGCAGGGTAAATTGTGAAATCTTATATTGATTTAAAGTGCATAAACCGATAGCGTGGGTAAGCCATAGCGCGTTGGGGTAAGCGATTGCAGTGGCAAAGCTTGTGCGGTCTTTTGATATGCTTCCAGTAAGTTCTGCATTTCTTTGCTGCGAGGGTCGTCCTCGCCATAGCCATCAAAACCAGCCATCAGCACTTTTTGAGCTTGACCGCTGGTGGCAACAGCGAGCGCATAAGCTACCACCAAGGAGGTAGGCGCAATGCAATGAGTATCGGTAAACTGAAAGGTTTCTGGCTGTACATTTAAGCCGAAATCCAGTATCTGTTTATTAGACAAGGAATTTTGGACATCTTGTGGCAGCATGGAGTAAGGCGTTATCAAGGGCTGTGGAAGTTTAGTGTGTGCCTCGCAATCTGCCAGAAGCCTTACGGGATGGCAGGCTACACGAAAATCGATCATTTCTGCGCAAATAGCGCTTTGGGTGTTCAAGGCTAAAACAAGCGGCTTGTGGTGGCGAATGTAACGCTCCAACGCAGCGCGGTTACCCGCTACACCCGGGCCGGTGCCCAGAAGTAATACATCACGTCCGGCAAACTTTTCTTTGGGTGACCAATGGCCTGTAGGTTCGCTATGGTAAAAATGACGAGCGGCATCTAGGGTATGCAGGTTGAATTTTTTACCGCCTTCCTTGCGGAGATGCTCGATAACCGCTAGTACATCCTCGTCGCTGAAGCGTGAGTCGCTGAGCATTTCCTGAATGTATGTTGGATGAATTCCATATTTACCGGCCAAATAATAATAAGGGTTGGTTCCCCAGCCATAACGGACTTGCATAGGCTTGAAATGCTCTCTGAGCAAGGCCATCAAAGGCACCATGTTGACTGACTTGCAGCGGCGTTCTGCCATCTCGATGGCAAGCTCCTCCGTGCGAGCATTGCCTGGCCCGCGGCCCATGCCAGTGACAGTTGAGTCCACCCAAGTAACGCCCTCATCTAGCGCGCGTAGCGTATTGGATAATGCCAACCCTAGGTTGTCATGTGTATGAATACCGAGCGCCCCTGACCATTCACTGCGTAACCAGTGTATGATTTTTGCGGTTTGTTCGGGTGTCATACTGCCCATAGTGTCCGCAAAATATAGTGCGTCCAAAGGATAAGCTGCGGCTTCTTTAGCCAGCGCTTTAATTTCAGCCTCACTCCGGTCGGCAATTTGCATCAGGTTAAAACCTACCTGATAACCACGCTGTTTGAGCCACATCACAGCCGGCAAGGCTTGGTGGAATTCATGCACATGGCTAGCAATTCGCACGAGGGAAATAGGTGACTCACTCGCAGGAAGAGGGAAAAGTTGCTGCAGAACTTCGTTCTGTGGAAGGTCGCCAACTAATTCACTGGCATTCACCATCACGCCTAAGGTCAACCCAGAAGGAATCGACAAGCTGCGGATGAAATTATCTGTTGTGTAGGCACAGGCCCCCTTAAATCCAGAATTGTGCAGGGAGCGCAGCCCCATCTCCACCACATCCACCTCAGCCGCAGCCATGGCTTCAAGGTACTGGTGAATCACTGTTTCAGAAAAATGCCAAGCATTGTAATAGCCTCCATCGCGGAGGGTGCAGTCGAGGAATTTCATGTAATTAGATTCTTCATTTTAGGAAAGTCAAATTGATCTCTGCGCTTAATTGCATAGACCACTTTTAAAATATATATAAGACTAGGTTCTGAGCGAAAAATCGAACAGGTAGAGTCGGTGCCATGAAAGACTGAAGGTCTGCATGGTGGTAAAGCGCTACAAATGCCCTGATGCCGCTTGGAAGGTGATCGCGGATCTGGTTGTTCTCCCGAACAAAAAATGGGGAGGCTTCGCAGTGATGACTGACTGATGCTCATCGGCATCTTTTGGATCCTATGCTCAGGTGCAGCCTCGCTTGCTCTGATCGAGTGCTGCGCACCTGGGAAGAGGAGTACGTGACGATGGCACCTTTGAGTAGATTCTGCGGCATTTGCATTTGTGCCAGCGCAAAGATGGCTTGAACGATCTGGATACCTGATGATCGATTCGACCACTACAATTCGAGCAACCAGAGCCTGACAAAATCTTTCAGTGGCAGATCTTGCGGGTATCTTTGCTGGCAGAGTTTAGACTGTCGCAAAGCTCGTCGGTCATCCCGGCTCGTTTGGCAATGGCCAGCAGGTTCTGGGCTTCCTGCGTGCTGTAAGCAGCGGTGCGACGAGCTGACTCGAGAATGCGTTCGCGCTCGCTAGCGTTCAGTTGCGGCCAGGCGGTGAAGCCGATTTCTGCAATGCGGCGGTTGATGGCGATACGCCAGGGGCCGAGTTCGTGGGCTCGCTGCAGGGCGCTGTGAAACTCGGCGTCGAACTCCAGCAGATAGAGCTTGGCGTAGGCGAGGGCGCTCCAGTGCTCCGGCCAGGTGGGCCGTGCTTCCGTGGCGGCGCGGAAGGCCTGCAGGGCGGCTCGGCGCGAGGCCTCCGCCTTCGGCTCGCCGAACGGCTGGCGGAATTGCTGCCACTGTTCGATCAGGCCCAGTCGGTGCTGGTAGGCGCCGTTGGCGACGGGGTAGAGGTCGATGGCGCGCTGGGCGGCGTCGCGGGCGATCTGCCAGGCGCGTTCGCCGGGCTCTTCCCCTTTTCTTTCCCAGTCGCTCAGGAAGGCGCTGGCCTGGTGGCTGGCGATGCCGGCGAACAGGAGGCTGGTGCCGGTGTACAGCAGCGGCAGGCAGATCGCGACTGCCAGCAACAGGCCGAGGCGTTCGGTGGTCCTGCTCGCTGCTTGTGTGTCGCTACGCGAGCGGTTGCGGCGCCGGCTGCTGGCGTGGATGCTGGTCGAGGTCATGAGTGGGTCAGGCGAAGTGGCTTTGGGCGATCAGCCAGGGCGTGTCCTTGACCAGGCGCTCGGCCTGGCTGTCGCCGACGATGCGTGCGGCGTGCTCCATTCCTTCGGAGAGTCGGGGCGGGCGGTGCTGCTCGTTGTGGGCGTCGCTGGCGAGGATGGTCACCAGGCCCTGTTGCAGCAGGGTATGGGCGATGTCCTGAGCGGTGCCGCCGAAGTGGCCGGCTACGGCCCCGGCAGTGACCTGCAGCAGGCAGCCCTGTTCGATGAAGGGCTTGAGCTTGTTCGGCGCGCGCATGATGCCCTTGTTGCGTTCGGGGTGGGCGATCATCGGCACGACATTGCGTTGCAGCAGCCAGGCGGTGAGCCGTTCCGCGCCGAAGGGGACTTCGCTGTGCGGGAACTCCAGCAGCAGCACCTTCTTGTCCTGCCAGCGGCCGAGGAAGGGAAGGGTGCCTTCGGCGAGGCTGGCCATCAGTTCCATGCCGAAGCGTACCTCGGCGGCCCAACTGACCTGCAGCTCGATGCCGGCCTCGGCCAGGCCGGTGGTGAAGGTGTGGTGGGCCTGGTGGATGCTCTGGCGGTCGTTGTCGTAGCGGCCGGGGTGGATGTGCGGGGTGCAGACGATGTGGGTGATGCCGTCCTGTACCGCGATGCGCGCCAGGCGCAGGGCGGTTTCCAGGTCGGGGGCGCCATCGTCGATGCCGGGGAGCAGGTGGTTGTGCAGGTCGATCATCGGTGTGTTCTGGTATCACGGTATGGCCGCAGAGCGGCTGGTGATGCGTTCCCACGCGGGAGCGTGGGAATGATCGGGATTGCAGCAGGACCGCGGAGCGGCCGGTGATGCGCTCCCACGCCGGAGCGTGGGAGCGATCGGTTCGTGGCGAATGAATTCGCCCCTACGGCGGGATCGGCGATTTATGCCTTCTGGGCTTCGTTGCTGTAGCCGTAGTAGTCGTAGTAGCCGCCGTAGCTGTAGCCCTGTTTCTTGGCCTTCTGGATGTCGACCTGGTTGAGGATGACGCCAGTGACCGGGGCGTTGTTCTGCAGCAACTGGCCGACGCCTTTCTGCGCCAGCGGAATGGGTGTGGCTTCGGACTTGATCACGTAGAGCAGGGCGTTGGCATGGGTGGCGAGTACGGTGGCGTCGCTGACGGCCTGGGTCGGCGGGGAGTCGATGACGATGCGGTCGTACTTGCTGCGCAGGAATTCGAGGACCTTCTCGAAGCGCGGCGACGACAGCAGTTCCAGCGGGTTCGGCGGCACGGCGCCGGCGCTGAGCATGTCGATGCCGTCGACGTGCTTGATGCACTCCTCCAGCTTGGCGGTGCCGGCGATCAGGTTGGCCAGGCCCGGAGTGCCGACCGCGAAGTCGAAGTTCTTCGCCAGGGTCGGACGACGCATGTCGGCGTCGATCAGCAGCACCTTTTCCATCTGGCCGAGGGCCATGGCCAGGTTGGCCGAGACGGTGCTCTTGCCTTCGCCGGGGATGGAGGAGGTGATCACCAGCACCTTGTGCGGATCGTCCATGCCGGAGAGCACCACGCCGGTACGGATAGTACGGATCGATTCGCTGAAGCTGCGATCCTTGTTGTCGCTGAACAGGTGGGCGACTTCCGCACGCTGCTTGTTCTTGATCAGCGGCAGGATGCCCAGCACCGGCAGGTTGAGCTTGGTCTCGACTTCCTCGGTGCCCTTGAAGGTGTTGTTGAGCATCTCCAGCAGCAGGCTGATGCCGACGCCGACCATCAGGGCGAGAATGCCGGCCAGGGCGACGATCAGGCTCTTCTTCGGCTTGATAGGCGAGGTCGGCACCACGGCCTGGTCGACCACGCGAGCGTTGGCGCTTTCCAGGTCGGAGGTGGCGCTGGTTTCCTTCAGGCGGCTGAGGAAGGTGTCGTACAGGGCGCGGTTGGCTTCCACCTCGCGCTGCAGTTCGCGCAGCTTGAATTCCTTGCGCGAGATGTTCTGGATCTGTGCCTTGTTGGCGTCCACCGAAGCGCGCAGCGAGCCTTCGTTGGCCACGGCCAACTGATAATTGCGCTCGATGCCGGCGACCACCTGCTCGACCTGACCGCGCAGGCTGGCGGAGGCGGCGGCCAGTTCTGTGCGTGCGGCCTCCATGGTCGGGTGGCGGGCGCCATAACGCTTGGACAGCTCGTCCACCTTGGCCTGGGCCTTGGCCTGGTTGGCCTTGAACTGCTGGATCAGCGGGTCGCCCAGTACTGCCGGAATGCTGGCGAGCTTTTCCCAGCCGCTGCCACGGCTGGCCTGGATCTGCCGGTACATGCTCTCCGCCTCGGCGCGCTGGCGGCGGGCATCGACCATGCGGTCGCTGGTGGCCGACAGCTCGGCGGCGCTGATGGTCGCCACGCCGTCGATGTCCACCAGATTTTCCTTCTCGCGGAAGGCCTGCAGCTTGTCCTCGGCGTCCTTGAGCTTGACGCGCAGCTCGGAGAGGCGGCTGTTCATCCAGTTGGTGGCGGTCATGGACATTTCCATGGTCGCCTCCAGCTGGCCTTCGATGAAACCGTTGGCCATGGCGTTGGCGGCCTTGGCGGCCATGCGCCGGTCGGCCATCTCGACCTGGACTTGCACCAGTTGGCTCTTGCCCATCGGCGCGATGCTGACGCGCTCCATGAAGGCCTTGGTGACCGTATCGAAGATCTGCGCTTCGGTCGGGTCGACGCCTTCCTCGAGGTCTTCCGGCAGGGTGGCGGGGATGGCCTTGCCGATGTTGAAGCTGGACAGCAGGCCGCCGATGTCGATCAGCGGCTCGGGCTGCTGGCGCGGGTCGAATTCGGGATGGGTGGTCAGGTTCAGCTGCTTGACCACGCGCTCGGCGAGGGCGCGCGACTTGAGCAGCTCGAACTGGGTCTGCAGGTATTCGTTGCCGGTGCCTTCCAGGCCGTAGACCTGTTCGATGGACACCACGTTGGCCTTCTTCTGCTCGATCAGCAGGGTGGCGCTGGCACGGTAGATCGGGGTGATGCTGAAGGCGGCGAGCGCGGCCACCATCATGACGACCAGCATCAGCGAGAGGATGCTCCACTTGCGCCGCCAGATGATCTGCCACATCTGCAGCAGGTCGGGGCCGTCGCTTTCCAGACGCTGGGCGATCCAGCTGCGTTCGGTGGTCTGGGCGTTACTGTCCATGCTTGGGGAAACTCTGGAGGAAGGGTGACTGGGGTGGCAACAAGGCGCCTGACGGTCTGTCGTGGCGGCTGCGCCCCGGGGCTGACTGCCGGGGCGGTGTGTTCATGTCGCTCGACGGCTGCAGCAGCGGACCGTGCTCAGAAAAAGCCCTGGTCGATGGTGATGGTGTCGCCGGGCATCACCACGGTGTCGAGGGTAGCCGGTTGCGGAGTGCGGCTGGCGTCCTGGTCGCGAATGATGGTGATGCGACCGGTCGAGGCGCGTTCGGTCAGGCCGCCTGCCAGGGCCACGGCGCGGCGCAGGGTCAGGCCGGGCTGGAACTTGTAACCGCCGGGGGTCTTGACTTCGCCGCTGATGAAGAACTCGCGATACTCCAGCACGCTGACCGAGACGCGCGGATCGACCAGGTAGTCGCCCTTGAGGCTTTCCGTGAGCACCTTTTCGATTTCCGTGGCGGTCTTGCCCTTGGCGCGCACTTCGCCGATGAAGGGGTAGGAGAAGATGCCGGCATCGTTGAGGCGTACTTCCTCGAAGCTGAGGTCGGGTTCGCCGAAGACACTGATGCGGATGACGTCGCCGGAGGCCAGCTTGTAGGTGGAGTTGCCTTCAGCCATGGCCATGCTGCTGTTCAGCAGGATCAGGCCGAGAATCAGGCGGAGGAAGTAACGGATGACCATGTGGCTCGGGTTCTCTGTTGGGGCGGTGCAGATGGGAGGGGGCATGCGCCCCCTCCTGGCCGGCTGCAAGGGATTACAGGCTGGCGTTGAGCGTCAGGGCGTAGATGTTGCGCTCGTAGCTCTCGTTGATGGCGTCGGAGTCGTTCTCGGCGTACTTGTAGCCGATGCCGACGTCCAGCCAGCGACGCATTTCGTAGGTCAGGCCGATGCCGAAGGTATCGAGCTTGTCTTCGCGGGTGATGTCCTGGTACTCGCGGTCGCTGCGGGTGTAGCTGACGTTGGAGGTCAGACGCTCGGCCCAGTCATGTTCCCAGCTCAGGGTGGTGGTCTGGGTCTTGATGGTGGAGGCGTTGTCCTCGCCCTCGTCGAAGCCGCGGCGGGTGTTCAGGTTGAAGCGCGAGTAGGTGCGCGGCTCCCAGGTGGCGCCGACTTCCCACATGCCGGTGGACTTTTCGCCGACGCGCGAATCGTCGAAGTCCTTCTTCTCGCGACCGAACTTGGCGGTACCGGTGGTCTTGGCAGTGGCTTCCCAGGTCAGACCGGCAAGCAGGCCGGTGTTGTCGCTGTTCTTGCGGCGGCCGGTAGTGTTGGTGTAGTCGTAGTCGGTGTAGCGACCTTCCAGCAGGGCCTTGGTCTTCGGCGCGATGCGGTAGTAGAAGGTGCTGCGCAGCGCGGTGGTGTCGCGCTCCTTGTCGGCATTGAGGCCGTTGCTGTTGGTGTAGCGCAGTTCCTCGTAGTTGGCACCGAAGTCGATCTGCGCACGGGCGCTCTGGGCACCGAAGGTGTACACGCCACCGACGTTCTTGGTGTTGTACATGTCGTTCTCGACATTCTGGTCGACCGAAGCGGTCTCCTCGATGTCGTGGTAGCCGGCATTCAGCTTCAGGCGGTTGCGCGCATCGAACTCGAAACCGGCATCGGCTGTCAGGTGATGGTCGGTGTTGTTGTCCTTGTGGCTCGAGTGGAAGGTGTCGCTGACCGCGGTGTAGCTCAGCTTGTAGGCGCTCTTGCGGCCTTCGGCGCCGAGGCTGAAGGTCGGGGCGATGGTGGTGATCCAGGACGACTCCTCGTTGCGTTCCACTCCGCGGAAGTTGTCGTCGTAGCGTTCGCTGACCTGCAGGGTCGGGGTGAATTCGAGGCCGTCGGCCAGCTTGATGCTCGCGGCCTCCAGGGCCAGCACGCTGCTGCTGGCGGCGGAGACGGCCAGCGCCAGCAGGCTGATGTGCAGTTTCTTGCTCATTGAAAAAAATTCCTTTCCTGCAAGGGGCAGGGGATGGTTACCGGGATGGCGGCATTCCTGCCGCCATCGGGGGGTTGAGTCCGGGAGGCGGATCAGTTCTGGCTGGCAGGGGTGCTGCTGCCGCCGCCGCCGCCGGTGCCGCTCGGGATGCCGCCGGTGGTGGTAGTGGTGGTGCCGCCGGGGCTGCCGCCTTGCGCGCTGTCGGTGCTGACGCCGGCAATGGAGGCCACACCCTTGCCGTCAGGGCTGACGCCTACGCTGACGGCGAAGCTTGCGGCGGCAGCGGTGGCAGCGCTGGCTACGGCTTCTTTGGCGGCCTGGCCCTGGGCGGCATCCACGGCAGCCTTGCCGATGGCAGCGGCGGTCTCTGCGTCGCGTGCGGTGGCTACGGCGGCACTGGCGATGGTGGTGGCGGCCTGCGGTGCGGCCTGGATAGCGGCAGCCACGATGGCTTTCGCTTGTTCCGGAGAGGCGGCGGCAACCAGAGCAGCGACGGCTTCGGCAAGAGCCTCGTCGGTGGTGGCAGCTGCGATGGCCTGGGCCTGCTCTGCGGTCACGACGCCTGCGGCGACCATCTTGTCAGCGGTTGCTTGATCCGCCATGGCCTGGCCGGAGGCCAGTGCCAGGGCGATGGAGAAGGCGGTAAGGGTTTTACGCATGTTCAACGTCCTCGTTGTTTACAGCTGGTGAACTTGCCGATATCGGTGTGGCAAGGAGATATCAGAGGTGCAGCGCAGGCCTGCAGAATGTGCGCCTGAGCTGCAGATTGTATCTATCGGCAGTTCAGCGGCTTTCTACAGACCGGTCTCGATCGTCACTGTGCGCGCATTTTGCCTGTATTGCTCTTGCAAGGCACGGGCCAATTGCCGTTTTGCGATGTCCTCGCCATGCACCAGGCGGATTTCGCTCGGCCAGTGGCGCATGCGGGTGACGAAGCTGACCAGTCCCTGCTGGTCGGCATGGGCGGAGTAGCCGCCCAGGGTTTCGACGCCGGCGCGGATGTCGATGCGCTCGCCGTCGAGGTCGACGTAGCCGCCGCGCGGGCCGTATTGCTGGATGGCCTGGCCGGGCGTGCCCTTGGCCTGATAGCCGACGAACACCACATTGTGCCGTCTGTCGCCGAGCATTGCCTTGAGGTAGTCGACGATCCGGCCGCCGGCGCACATGCCGCTGGCGGCGATGACGATGGCCGGGCGGCCGCTCTGCGCCAGGTGGCGCACCATGCTCAGGTGGTCGCTGTGGCTGTCGACGGTTATCAGGTTGGCGAACCCCAGCGGGTTGCGGCCCTTGCCGACGCGGCGCAGCGCTTCCTTGTCCCAGTAGGGTTGCAGCTGCTGGTAGACCTCGGTGAAGCGGCTGGCCAGCGGCGAGTCGAGCACGATCGGCAGGCCGGGCCAGGGGTTGTCCTGCGGGGCGCCGCTCTTCTCCGCGGCGGGGAGCTTCATCCGGTGGATGATGTCTTCCAGTTCGTACAGCAGTTCCTGGGTGCGGCCGATGCTGAACGCCGGGATCAGCACGCTGCCGTTGTCGACCAGGGCCTTCTCGATGACCGCCTGCAGTTGCCGGCGGCGGTTGGCGCGCGAGGCGTGGCGGCGGTCGCCGTAGGTGCTTTCCAGCACCAGGGTGTCGGCCTTCCACGGCGATTTCGGCGCCGGCAGCAGGGGCGTATGGGTGGCGCCCAGGTCGCCGGAGAAGACGATGCGCCGTTTTTCGCCGCTGCTGCGATAGCGCAGGTCGCACTCCACATAGGCCGAGCCGAGGATGTGGCCGGCACGTTGCAGGCGGATGCGCGCGTGCAGTTGCGGATCGTCGACTATGCTGAACCAGGTCTTGTACGGCAGCGCGATGGTGCGCATCCCGATCAGGCTGAGATAGCGCTCGAGCAGTTTCGCGTCGCGGCTGACGCCGAGACGGAAGGCGTCTTCCAGCACCAGCGGCAGCAGGCGGGCCGAGGGCTCGCTGCACAGGATCGGCCCCTTGAAGCCCGCGGCGAGCAGTTGCGGCAGGCGGCCGATGTGGTCGACGTGCACGTGGGTGGCGACGAGCGCCCGGATGTTCCGGGTGTCGAAGCCGATCTGCAGCTGCTCGGCGTTGCCCAGGCCGTCGGCGGAGGTTTCCGCTCCCTGGAACAGTCCGCAGTCGATCAGCAGGCTATGCTGGTTATCCAGCAGCAGTTGGTGGCAGGAGCCGGTGACGCCGTGGGCGGCGCCGTGATGCAGGATTTGCGGGTAGGCCATGATGTCAGTCCGTTAACGGGGCCGTGGTTGCCGCACTTCGGGCACGCTACCGCCCCAGGATTTTCCGTCATATCCTGAGAACGTGGCTTTGTGCATATGCATGCCAGCCGGCTACACGCAGCTTGCGTGTCCGGTTCGGCAGTCGAGTCGAGATTATGGGGGGTGCTACTGGGGTAGCCCTGTTCCCTGGGTCCGTTTATCAGCCATTTATTGTGTGGTCTGTCACAGGCTCCTGTCTGTAAGCTTTTTTCCCTATTCCGGTTATTCGGCCTTGCGAATGCTTGATAGCGGCACGCGGACTTTCTGTTCCCGGTGCAGTATGTTCATCAGCAGTACCACGCGCTCGTTACCGTCCATGGACAGGAAGATGGCTTCCAGCTCGGCGAAGGCGCCGTCGTTGAGGCGCACCCTATCGCCGGCTTCGAGCAGCTGTTCGGCGGGGACGGCGCAGCAGCGCTGCTGCAGGCAGTCGATCAGTTCCTGGCTGACGGGCAGGGGCTGGTTGCCGAAGCCGACCACGCGGCTGACGCCGCGGGTGGAGCGCAGCGGTGCCCAGTTGTCGAGCTGGCTGAGCTGGATGAACAGGTAGCCGGGAAACAGCGACTCTTCGAGCATCTGGCGCTGTCCGCGCAGCAGGCGTTCGCGGGTGTGGCGGGGGCGGTAGCAGGTGTAGCCCTGGCGCTGCAGATTTTCTTCGGCGCGCTCGTCCTGGCGCGGCTTGCACTGGATGAGGTACCAGGCGTGCTGCGGGCTGGATGCTTGCTGCTCGGGCGTGAGGCTGCTGCTCATGCGGTTTTCGTCCTTGTCTTGCGATCGGCCGGCGCCTTCGGCGACGCCCACCCTGCAAGTTTTTTACGTATACCCGGATTCTGCCATGTGTCGGCGCTTTTGACATCTACATGGCATCCACTTGGCATGCAGCATGTCGGATGACGGCTTGTTGGCGAGCCTGATCGGGGCTCCGCAGTCCCGGTAATGCTGAAGGGACCACCCGACGGCGAAGTGCCGCCCGGTGAACTACCTTTGCAGAAAGGCTTAACCTTTTATATGGGCAATGGTGGTGTTCATGAGCGCGAACCGGGCTTCTCTCCGTTATCGGCTGTTGCGCCTCCCTTCGGGCCACAAGCGCCTGCTGCAGCTCGCGACCGATGTGCCGCTGATCTGGCTGGCGTTGTGGCTGGCGCTCCACGGGGGGCTGGGCGATGCCGGTCTTGTCGAGCCCTTCGGCCACCATGCCTGGCTGTTCCTCGTCACCCCCGCGCTGGCCGTGCCGGTGTTCATTCGCCTGGGGATGTATCGGGCGGTGATGCGTCGCCTCGGCAATGCCGCGCTGTTCGCCATCGCCAAGGCGGTGAGCCTGTCGGCGCTGCTGCTGGCGCTGGTCGTCCTCCTGGCCGGCGAGGCTGCCGCCGCGGTGCCGCGCTCGCTGGTCTTCCACTACTGGCTGCTGAGCCTGCTGCTGCTGGGCGGGCTGCGCATCGCCATGCGCCAGTACTTCACCGGCGACTGGTTCAACCTGCGCGCGCCGTCCCTGCTGCGTCAGTCCGGGCTGCCCCGGGTGGCGATCTACGGGGCCGGCATGGCCGGCAACCAGCTGGTCCATGCCTTGATCGCGGGGCGCAGCCGGCGCCCGGTGGCGTTCATCGACGACGACCTGCAACTGGCCCACCGGGTGATCGCCGGGCTGCCGGTGTATCCGCCCAACCTGCTCGAGCGCATGCTCAAGGAAACCGGCGCCGAGGAGATCCTGCTGGCGATTCCCTCGGCCAGCCGGGCGCGGCGACGGCAGATCCTCGACATGCTCGAGTCCTGCTCGCTGCCGGTGCGCACCATGCCGAGCATCGCCGACCTGGCCGGCGGGCGGGTCAAGGTCGAGGATCTCAAGGCGGTGGACATCGCCGACCTGCTGGGACGCGATCCGGTGGCGCCCCGCCCCGAGCTGCTGGAGCGCTGCATCCGCGGCCAGGTGGTGATGGTGACCGGGGCGGGCGGCTCCATCGGCGCCGAGCTGTGCCGGCAGATCCTCGACGGCGGACCCACCGTGCTGATCCTCTTCGATCACTCGGAGTTCAATCTCTACACCATCCAGAACGAGCTGGAGCAGCGCATCGCCCGGGAGAGCCTGCCGGTGCGCCTGGTGTCGACCCTCGGCTCGGTGCGCTATCCGGTGCGCATGCTCGAGGTGATGCAGATCTGGAAGGTCGACACCGTGTACCACGCGGCGGCCTACAAGCATGTGCCGATGGTCGAGCACAACGTGGCCGAGGGCGTGCTCAACAACACCCTGGGCACCCTCTATGCCGCCCAGTCGGCCCTGCGCGCCGGCGTGCGCAACTTCGTGCTGATCTCCACCGACAAGGCGGTGCGCCCGACCAACGTGATGGGCAGCACCAAGCGCATGGCCGAGCTGGTGCTGCAGGCGCTGGCCTGCGAGCCGCAGGTGGTGCTGTACGGCGAGCCCGACCTGCCGGCGCAGCCCAACCGCACCCGCTTCGTGATGGTGCGCTTCGGCAACGTGCTGGGCTCTTCCGGCTCGGTGATCCCGCTGTTCCGCGAGCAGATCCGCCGCGGCGGGCCGATCACCGTGACCCATCCGGAAATGACCCGTTACTTCATGACCATCCCCGAGGCCGCGCAGCTGGTGATCCAGGCCGGCTCCATGGGCGACAGTGGCGACGTGTTCGTGCTGGACATGGGCGAGCCGGTGAAGATCGCCCAGATGGCGGAGAAGATGGTGCATCTCTCCGGGCTGACGGTGCGCTCGGAGGCGAACCCCGATGGCGACATCGACATCGAGTTCACCGGCCTGCGTCCGGGGGAGAAGCTCTACGAGGAGCTGCTGATCGGCGACAACGTGCTGCCGACCGAGCACCCGATGATCATGCGCGCCAACGAGGTGCACATGCCGTGGGAGGAGCTCAAGGCGCTGATGGTCGAGATGGTCCAGGCGATCCGCGTCGACGACTACCCGCTGGTGCGGGAGCTGCTGTGCCGGATCGTCAGCGGCTACACGCCGGATGCCGATGTCGACTGGCTGCACGGCCAGGAGGAAGCCGCCCCGTCCGCGGCCCGGGAGCTGGGCGACGAGGTGAGCGAGGCGGTGGGGTCGGGAGGGCGCGGGCGCTAGCGCCGCGGGCTGCCGCCGGGCCGGAGCGGCGGCGGGCTCAGTCGTTGAGGTGGCGCAGGAACAGCGCCGCTCTGAGCAGCCGGGAGGGGGTCCGGCAGACGCGCAGGAAGGGTTGCTGGATGGCACCGAAGGCGCGGAAGAAGCGCTCCACGGGTTCGAGCATCGAGCCCTCGAAATCGAAGCGCCGGGTGACGGTCGCCGCGAAGCGGATCGCTTCCCACATGCACAGGCTGGTGGCGCCGCTGTTGCGCAGCTGGGGATCGCCGCCGCCCATCAGGTAGTAGGCGCTGTTCTCGTCCCAGATCAGATAGACCCCCGCATGGTGGCGCCCCTGCTCGTCTTCGGCGATGAAGATCCGGCGTGCCTGGCGGGCGCTGCAGGTGCGGTCGAGTCGCTCCATCAGCGATTCGCTGTGGGGCGGTGGCAGGCCCTGGCGGTCGAAGGTCAGGCGGTTGAGGGCCAGGAATTCGGCGAGGCCGAGATCGTCGCGGATGCGGATCCCGAAGCGCTGCTGGGCCTTGCGGATCTCGCGGCGGATGTTGTCCTGCAGGTCGTTCCACAGCGCCTGCGGGTCGCTCAGGTCGGGCAGGATGTAGGTGTAGCGGGTGGTCTGCCGGAAGCCCTTGCCCGCCGGCAGTCCGCCGCTCTGGCTATAGTGCCAGTTCTGGGCGTAGTGATGGCAGTCCGGCAGGCGCTCGATCAGGGCCTGCACCAGGCCGTCGCGCCGGGTGCAGGCCGCGGCCGGCCCGCCGTCGTCTGGCCGCAGCCAGGGGCCCAGCGTCTGGGTGAGGGCGGGCTGGGTGAGCAGGGTCAGGCCCAGGCGCCTCTCCGCGTAGTAGGGCAGGGTCGCCACTATCCTGCCGTGCCTTTCCACGAGGGCGACATCCCAGTTGTCCTCCCCCGCGGTAGCGTCGAGCCACCAGGGCTGGCTGAACAGGGGAATCGAGCGTTCGGTTGCGCACAGGCGTCGATAGGCATCTTTGTCGTTCACGATTGGCTTCGCACGAGGCTGATTCGGTTTCGAGGGGCTGCGGCAGCCTCCTCAGTTGCTGGTCTGGGTCTGCCTCCGCGCATCCGGCGAGGGGCAGGCGAATATGTTCGGCAAGGCCCGTTCCAGCTTCTCGTCCAGCTTCTCGGTCAGGGACAGCACGTAGGGGACGTTGAGGTGCTCGGCGTCGCGGTACATCAGGTGGTCGTTGGTCACGGTGATGCAGGTCCGCGGCGTGCAGAAGTACTCCGACATGTCGATCAGGCGCAGATTGCCGAGGCTGCGCAGCAGGGCCAGGGAGGGATCGGTTCCGGCCAGGGCCTGCTCGCGCGGCTTGGAGCAGGCCAGCGCATTGGCCGGGTGCCGGGCTATGCAGGTGGCGGCGTCGAAGTCGAAGGTGGGGTTGTCGCGGATGGCGATCACCGGAATGCCGAGGCTTTCCAGCTTCTTCCATTGCTCCACGTAGGACGGCGGGACGTGCTCGGGCGATTCGGGGCGGGTCGCTCGCGTCGAGTTGGTGACGACTGCCAGGGGCCTGAGCAGCGACAGCTGCTCGATCAGCAGGCGGTTCCATTCGATGCACGAGGGGTCGGAGTCGGCCAGCGGGCCGAGCGGGCAGGAGCTCTTGGTGATGTTGAGGATCTTCACGCGGCTTTCCTTGCCGATGGCGTCCAGCGCCGGCAGCCACTGGGCTGCGTGCGAGCCGCCGACCAGGGCGACCGAGGCCTGGGCGCTGGTGTCGCCGTAGGTGCAGATCTTCACTTCCGGGGAGGTGATGTCCTGGTGGCAGCCGTCGGCGTAGGCGTCGGGCAGCAGATCCTTCACGGCGATCAGTTCGTCATGCGGGATCTGGCTGGCGTCCTGCTGCTCCGCGAGGCTGGTGAAGTCGTCTCTGTGGGCCTGCTGCAGGCTGTCGTGCATCCGGGCGGTGATGGTGTGGTGGATGTAGTAGTGCCAGGACGCGGCGGTGGCGAGTACCGGAGTGAGGAAGGCGACGCCGATCAGGTAGGGAGCCCAGGTCCTGCCGGGCTCGAACTTCTTTTTTCGGAGGGGCTCCTCGATGTAGCGGTGCGTCGCCAGCGCCAGCACGACGGCGAGCAGGATGATCGCCAGCCCCAGGAGCAGGCTCGGGCGCCGGCTGCCGGTGTACTCGAGGGCGAACACCAGCAGCGGCCAGTGCCACAGGTAGATGCCGAAGGACACCTTGCCGATGGCGGTCAGCCAGGGATGGGCCAGCAGGCGGTTGGCCGCCGGCCTGGCGCCTCCGGCGCCGGCGACGATCAGCAGGACGGCGGCGCCGACCGGGATGGCGGCGATGTAGCCCGGAAACCGCTGGGTGGCCGGTACCAGCACGCCGCACAGCAGCAGGGCCAGGAGGCCGGCGGCGCCCATGCCGCCGCGCAGCGCGGCGCCGGGCTTGAGGTGCGGCAGCAGGAAGGCCAGCAGTGCCCCGGCGAAGAATTCCCAGGCCCGGGTGGCCGGATCGAAATAGGCGCTGGCCGGACTCCTGGCGGTTTCGAGCAGCGAATAGATGAAGGAGGCCGCGACTATGGCGGCCATGGCCACGATGCCGGGCAGCGGCGAGCCGGACACTTTCGAGCGCCCGAGCAGCGGGGCCAGGATCAGCGGCAGGAGGACGTAGAACTGCACCTGGATGGACAGCGCCCAGAACTGCTGGACCGGGCTGGGGGGCAGGTCACGCGCCAGGTAGTCCACCGAGGACTGCATCAGGCCGAGGTTCTCGATCTGCAGGGCGCTGTAGATGACCTCGCGGATGAACTGGGTCCACAGCGGCTCCGGCACGAAGAAGTAGCCGAGGGCCAGGGTGGCCAGCAGCACGGTGCAGGCGGAGGGGGCGATGCGCTTCACCAGGTTGCCCCAGAACCGCAGCGGGCGGATCCGTGCGCTGCTCTCGAGCTGGCGGATCAGCACCCCGGTCATCAGGAATCCCGAGATGACGAAGAACACGTCGACCCCGCCGGACACCTTGTTGATCCAGATGTGGTAGATGGCGATCAGGATCGCCCCCAGGGCGCGTACGCCCTGGATGTCGTCCCTGTAGGTGTCTCGTGCATCGATCCAGTGGGCGGCGCTCATGGGCAGTCTCCTGGCTTGGCGAGGCGGGTCTCGGCGATCACGGCATGACCCAGCGGACGACCTCGAAGCTCTCGGCATACTCGGCGCCGATCTGCACGCCGCGCGTCCGGGCCAGGGCGAAGATGAACTCCTCGGAGGTGTAGTCCTTGCCCCGCTGCGACTGGTATTGCCTGAGGGCCTCCACCTTGCGGCAGAGCTGCTCGGCCGAGACCTTGACGAAGACGGTGGTGTCGAAGGACAGGTTGTTCCACACCAGCTCGTAGCCGAGGATGGTGGTGCCCTTGAAGGCGCGCAGGCCTTCAAGGGCCACCGTCTGGTGGTCCTGGTGGATGTCCTTGAGCGAGGGCATCAGCACCAGGTCGAAGGCGTTGGCGCGACGCAGGGCGATCAGCCCCTCGAGGATGTCCTGGCGCGCGAAGTTCAGCTTGCGGACCTCGTGGCCGAGGACGATCAGGTTTTCCGGCGCGATGCCTAGGCTGGCGGTGGCCAGGCGCACCTCGGTCTTCAGGATGTCCCTGGGCAGGCCTTCGGGCACCGACTGCTCGGCGGTGGAGAAGGCCACGTAGGTCACCCGCGCCCCCTGGTCGACCAGCCGGGCGATGGTGGCGCCGGCACCCAGTTCGCCGTCGTCGGTGTGCGGTGCCAGGACGAGTGCATTCTTGAACGGCAGCATGGTGGTTCTCCTGTGGTCTGCGAGATGGCCGTCAGCCGGCCCGGCCCCGGGCGGTTCCGGCCGGGAGGAGCCGGGCTCGGCCGGCGGGGCGGGCCTGCGCATGCCCGTCCCCGGCAGCGACCAGCTGGCACAGTTCGCCCATGTTCAGCGACTGCATCTCGTGTCGCTCGTGCAGCTGCCGGTAGTGGGCGAGGATCCGCTCCAGGAACGCGATGTTCTTCCCGGTGTGCGCGCCGAAGTTGTGCGGGTGCCACCAGAGGTGGAACAGCCGGTGGCGCAGCGCCGCGTCGGTCATCGCGTCCTTGATGCGCGCCAGGCGCAGCCCGTCGAACGGCGCCAGGCGCGGCGACCAGGGGCGCAGGAAGCGGCTGGCCGGGAAGTCGAAGGGGGGCTCGCGCTGGCGGTCCAGGGCGTGGGTGTTGTGGCCGCAGAGGTTGAGGTAGGCGTCCAGCAGGCGCAGCGCGCGGTCCGTGCGGCTGTTGCCGGCCTCCTCGCAGGCCCGGTAGATGCGACCGTCCTCGTTGCCCCGATAGCAGAGGATGCCGTGGCGGAGGAGGATGTCGCGGTACTCGGCGTTCCACTGGTTCCTCGGCAGCACCAGGCTTCTCAGCTCTATCCCCCGCTGCCTGGCCAGCGCCACGGCGGCGCGCAGGTCCGCCTCGAACTCGGCGGGCGACTGGCCGGCCTCCAGGCAGTAGTAGTGGGAGAAGGTGTGCGAGGCGATTTCCTGGTGCTCGTGCCGGCCGATCAGCTCGATCAGCTCGGGGGCGAAGTGATAGGCCGGCTCCAGCTGCGGCGTGCGTGCCAGGTAGGCGTAGGGCGAGAGCGTCTCGTCGCGGTAGCGGGGCAGCAGGGCGGGCCGGTTGCGCTCCAGCTCGTCCCGGTCGCGGCAGAACAGGAAGCCGACCGTCGCCCAGGTGGCGTGGATGCCGTGCTCGCGGAACGCCCGCAGCATGGCCGGGATCGCCTGGCGGACGCCGTCGAGGTTCTCCCGGTACTGCGCGATGCTGCGGTTGTCGCGCACGCCCCAGTACAGCTCGAAGTCGAGGGAGATGGTGAATACGCCGTGGCTGGGATGCATGGTGCGGCTCGCAGCAAGGGTTGGCAGGGTAAGCGCATGCCGCCGATCTTCCGGCCTGCAGGGGCGAATTCATGCGCTGCCCCGGCAGGGGCGACGGCAGCGGTGCAGGTTTCAAGGAGTATGGTTCGAGGATGCACCGCCGGGCTGCGGTTTCTTCCAGAAGCGCCGGACCAGGCGATGGAGCAGCTGCGAAGTCCGCTCCGGGACCAGGCCGAGGATGAAGCTCTTCAGCAGGCCGGGATAGACCGACAGCCGCGTGTCCGGGCGCAGCAGGAGGGGCAGGTTGCGGACGGCGAACAGCAAGCCGCGCTGCAGATAGCGGTTGAGGAACACCATGCCGACGATGGCCTGTTCCGGCGTCTCGATGCCGAACAGCAGCTCGGCGAACAGCGGCTGGTTGGCCAGGGCGAGTTCGAGCGAGGCCCAGAACTTCGCGTTGACCTCCATGAACACGTAGTCGTCGCGCTTCGGGCAGTACTTGAACTCGACCAGCCCCCAGCCGGAGTAGCCGAGCTGGGCGATGATTCTCCGCGCGTACTCGTCCAGCCTGGGGTCCGCGATGCTGCGCAGGGCGACTGCGGAGCCGCCGCTCGGCGGGATGCTGATGGCCTCGAAGTGCGCATGGCTGGTCAGGATCTCGCCCCGGCGGGCGATGAAGCCGACCCCGTAGGTGCCGGGGGAGTCGATGTATTCCTGGTAGATCAGCTCGTCCCGACCGCTGGCGGGGATCTCCGTGGGCTGCCGGGCGATGCCGCGCCTGCCGCCGCCGCGCTCGCGCAGCTCCTTGAAGAAGGCCGGGTAGTCGCCGATGTCCTCGACCCTCAGCCAGGTTGTCGGCGTCGGCACCCGGCAGGCGGCCGCCAGGGCGATGATCCAGGGCTTGTCGAAGACGCGCAGCGCATCGCGGGTGAGCACCACGCTGCCGCAGGTCACGCCCCCGCGCTCCAGCATGAACTGGGTGGACCTGGCGCCGGTCGGCAGGATCAGGCCGTCGCCGGGCAGGTTGTCCAGGTCGCGGTAGGAGACGAACTCGTCGATGTTGCGGCTGATGAAGCGTGTCTCGTCCTCGAAGAGCACGCCGACGATCCGGTGTTGCGTGTATTGCCTGAGCAGTCTGGCCAGTGTCTGCGACTGGTCGGAGCCCGGCGAGCAGAGGTAGATGATCATTGGTAGCTCTGGCGGAACAGCTGGAAGTAGCGGATGCCGCAGAGCACTGCGGCGAGGGCGAGGAACGCCAGCCAGGCGAGGCCTTCGGGGAACAGCGTCAGGCCGATCGGCAGGGGCAGGGTGCAGGCCAGGGCCCAGAGCAGCGCGCGGACGGTCGGCCTGAGCAGGCTGCCCAGCGAGATGCCGGCGCTGCCGCAGACCCACACCAGCGCCCCGCACCAGCACAGGGCGCTGCCGAGCGCGAACAGCGCGATGGTCAGCTGCAGGTCGCCCAGCATCGCGCCGGTCGCGATGGCGCCGATGCGGGTAGCCAGCAGCACGGCATGGAACAGCAGTTCGCGTTTCTGCTGCTCCAGCACGTCGAACAGCGAGCTGAGCGGCGAGGCCACGAAGGTCACGTACAGCCAGGGCGCCATCCACTGGGCGAAGTGGCCGGCGTCGTGCCAGCGTTCGCCGAACACCAGGGTGAACATCTGCGGTGCGGCGAACAGGATGATCAGCGCCGGCGGCATGGCGATCTGCGCCAGGCGCTCGTGGACGCTCGCCACCAGCGGCGCCAGCCGGCCTTCGCGGCGGGCCTCGGCGGCGTTGGCGAGGAACACGCCGCCGATGGCGGTGCCGATGACCGCCATCGGCGCCCCCAGCACGCGCTGCGCCAGGGTATACAGGCCGGCGGCGACCGGGTCGAACAGCGCGGCGAGCATCAGCGGCGGCAGTTGGCTGCCGGCGGTGTTGAACAGCCCGGTCCAGGTCGAGAACAGTGGAAAGCGCCGATAGCGCCGGGCGGCGGCGAGGATGCCGGCGGCGGACACCTGGCGCAGCTGCGGGCTGTGCAGGAGGTGGCGGCCCAGGGCGACAAAGCCCATGCCGTGCCCGCTGGCGTGGCCGAGCAGCAGGGCGAGGGGACCCAGCTTGAAGCCCAGCAGCTGCACCGCCAGGGTGGTGACGACCTGCTTGATGCGCGTGCCGGCGATGTCGGCGAAGCGCTTGTGACGGACGGCCCAGTAGTGCACGGCCAGGTAGAGGCTGCCGCAGAACACCCCGACCGGCAGCAGCCAGAGATGGCCGGCCAGGGCCGGCACGCCGAGCCGCGCGGCGATGGCATCCCCGGCGCAGAGCACCAGCACGGCGGTGAGCAGGCTGGTCAGGCATCCGGCCAGCAGGCTCAGCACGGTGACGTCGGTGGCCGTCTGCTCGTCCTCCGGCAGCGGGATGGCGATCTCGTAGCGCAGATTGGCCACCACCAGGAACACCGCCAGCAGGCCGCCGTACACGGCGAGCAGGCCGAAGTCCTCGGGGCTGAACAGGCGGGTCAGCAGCGGTGCGGCCAGCACCATCAGCATCTGCCCGCTGGCGGTGCCGCCGACCAGCACGCTGACGCTGCGGGCGAACGGCTGGCGGGGCAGCAGCCGCCCGGCGCTGACGCTCAGCTGGCGGATCATCTTCATGCGCTCCGCAGGGCGGCGACGATCTGCAGCTGGTCGCCCTCGCCCAGGTAGGGATGCATCGGCAGGCTGAGCACCTGCTCGGCCAGCAGGTCGCCCACCGGCAGCACGGCGTCCGGATCGGCCACCGCCGGCTGGCGGTTGAGCGGGATCGGATAGTGCACCGCGGTGGGCACGCCGGCCGCTTCCAGGCGCTGCTGCAGGGCGCTGCGCTCGGCCACGCGGACGGTGTACTGAGCCCAGGCGCTGCGGTTGTGCGGCGCGACGTGCGGCATGGCCAGCAGCGCCGAGCCTTCGCGGCCGCAGCCGGCCGCGGCGAGCAGGCGGTCGTAGCGCGCGGCCACCTGCTGGCGCAGCTCGATCTCCTCCTCGAGGATGTCCAGCTTGGGCAGCAGGATGGCCGCCTGCAGGGTGTCCAGGCGGCTGTTCACGCCGACCCGCACGTGGTGGTAGCGGCGATCCTGGCCGTGGCGGGCGATCTGGCGCAGCACCCGGGCCAGTTCGTCGTCGCCGGTGAAGATCGCCCCGCCGTCGCCGTAGCAGCCCAGCGGCTTGCTGGGGAAGAAACTGGTGCAGGCGATGGTGGTCAGGCTGCACGAGCGGCGGCCCTTGTAGCTGGCGCCGAAGCTCTGCGCCGCGTCCTCGATCACCGGCAGGCCGTGACGGGCGGCGATGGCGTTGATGGCGTCGAGGTCGGCGCACTGGCCGTACAGCGACACCGGAACCAGGGCGCGGGTGCGCTCGGTGATGGCCGCCTCCAGCCGCGCCGGGTCGAGGGTGCCGGTGTGCGGCTCGATGTCGACGTATACCGGCCGCGCGCCGAGCAGGGCGACGGTCTCGGCGGTGGCGACGAAGGTCAGGGCGGGGGTGATCACCTCGTCGCCCGGGCCGACGCCCAGCGCCATCAGGGCGATCTGCAGGGCGTCGGTGCCGTTGGCGCAGGTGATGCAGTGGCGGGCGCCGGAGAAGGCGCTCAGGCGCTCCTCCAGCTCGGTCACCTCCGGGCCGAGGATGTACTGGCCGTGGTCGAGGACGCGGCGGATGCCGGCCTCGATGCGCTCGCGGATGCGCTGCTGCTGGGCTTGCAGGTCGATGAACTCGATCATTTCCGTGCCCTCTGACGGGGGATGGGGCCGCTCCGGGCGGAGCGTTTCAGTAGGCGGCCTCGTCCATCACCTCGCCCAGCACGGCGCAGGTCTTGTCGATCTCGGCGTCGGTGAGGGTCGGGTGGACGAGGAACATCAGGCTGGTCTCGCCCAGTTCGCGGGCCACCGGCAGGCGCTCGGCCGGGCGCCAGCGGGTGTCGTCGAAGGCCTTTTCCAGGTAGACCTCCGAGCAGGAGCCGTAGAAGCAGGGCACGCCGCGGGCGTCGATCGCGGCGAGGATGCGGTCGCGGTCCCAGCCGGCGGCGAGCTGGCCGGGCTCGACGAACAGGTAGCACTTGTAGGCGGCATGCACGAGCTCGTCGGGCAGGCGCGGCACGCGCAGGCCGCGCAGCTGGCGGGCGCAGTCCCAGATGCGCTCGGCGTTGGCCAGGCGGCGGGCGTGCCAGGCATCGAGGCGGCGCAGCTGGATGCGGCCGATCACCGCCTGCACCTCCATCATTCGCCAGTTGGTGCCGAAGCGTTCGTGCAGCCAGCGGAAGCCCGGCCCGGTGTGCGGGCGGTGCACCGCCTCCCAGCTCTTGCCGTGGTCCTTGAGCGACCACATGGTCGACCACAGCTCGCGGCTGTTGGTGGTGACCATGCCGCCCTCGCCGCCGGTGGTGATGATCTTGTCCTGGCAGAACGACCAGGCGCCGACGTGGCCGATGGTGCCGACCGAACGCCCCTTGTAGCGGGCGCCGTGGGCCTGGGCGCAGTCCTCGATCACCTTGAGGTCGTGCTCGGCGGCCAGCGCCATGATCGGATCCATGTCGCACGGCCAGCCGGCCAGGTGCACGCAGATCACCGCCCGGGTGCGCGGCGTCAGCACGGCGCGGATGGTCTCGGCGGTGATGTTCTGCGAGTCGCGATCCACCTCGGCGAACACCGGCACCGCGCCGGCGTTGACGATGCTGGATACCGAGGCGAGAAAGGTGCGCGGCGTCACCACCACTTCGTCGCCCGGGCCGATGCCCAGGCCCTTGAGGGCGACGTCCAGCGCCACGGTGCCGTTCTCCAGGGCGATGGCGTACTCGGCGCCGGACCACTCGGCGAATTCCTTCTCGAACAGGTGGCACTCCTCGCCGGTCCAGTAGTTGACCCGGTTGGACAGGATGACGTCGCGTACCGCGTTGGCCTCTTCTTCCGTGAAGCATGGCCATGGTGAAAAGCTGGTATTCAACATGATGACCTGCTCCTGACTTTCACGCTTTCGGTGCTCGGTATCGGGGGAAAAAGCTTGTGTCGACAGGGGAATGCTCGCTGAGCTTCTGGTATTCCTCGTGATTGATGATTTTCCTGATCAAGTGGAAATCCCTGGTGAAGCGCGAGAATCCGGACTTGAAGTTGAATAGGGAGTCTTCCCGGGCGCCATGCCCGCCGCCCAGGCAGAAGTACTTGTAGCCGAGACGGGCGGCGTCCCGTCTGACGGTGTCGAGCATCAGTTTGGTGGGCGCCAGATTGCGGAACTCTGCTGCGGTGCCGCTGAGGTGGAACTGCACGAATTCGCCGCTGAAAACGAATATCCCGCTGCACATGATTGCGTCGTCGAGCGTGCAGGAATATATGCGGACTTCAAAATCCCCGGCGTCCAGCAATGCGCGATAGTACGCCGCCGGGAAGAAGTAATAGGACGCGGCCTCGAGTGACCTCATGGTCGCCTCGTAGTTGTCGATGAGGCCTTTCAGACTGCCCACGCCATTGTCCTGTACGCAACGGGCGCCGAGCTTGTGGAGCTTTCTCAGGCTGGCCTTGTGGTCCGGGCGGTAGGCGTCGTACTGCTCCTGCTCGGGCCGATCCAGGCGGATGATGACGACCCGTCCGGACGGCTGGAGATGCTCCTCGCCCAGCAGCCGGCTGGTCAGGATGGGGTGGCTGCGGGAGAACAGGCTGACATATCCCTGCTGGTACAGATGGGATATGAGAGCATCCCAGAACGAGGGAATTTCCACCTCTTCGATCTCGCCGTAGAACAGTGGGGATGGATATCCGTAGACCGAAGTGAGGTCCTTGAAACTGGATCCCTCGATCGTTCGGGAAAGCAGGGGGAAGAGTATTCCGCCGTTCGAGAGTCGGACTTCGAACATGACCGGAGTTCCCTCGCCGTTTTGGCGGGAAATCTGGTGGAAGTCCCAGCTGTGGTAGCAGTCGTGGCGTGGCACCCTGGCCAGGGCATGTTTCCAGCTTTCCTGGCCCGATATCTCAATAATGTCCATGACGGAGGATTCCACTAGTTGGCGTTGACGCTCTTCGGCGGATGGATTGCCTGCTTGGAACCGGTGAACTTGTCGGACGTGGCATCGTCCTGGAAATTGATGTCCTCGCGCAGGACGACTTTGCGGATGGTGCGGAGAATGATCTTCAGGTCCAGCCAGAAGGACTGGTGGTCGACGTACCACAGGTCGAGGCGGAACTTCTCCTCCCAGCTCAGCGCGTTGCGGCCGTTGACCTGGGCCCAGCCGGTGACCCCGGGACGCACCGCGTGGCGGCGGAACTGCTCGGCGTCGTACAGCGGCAGGTACTCCATCAGCAGCGGGCGCGGGCCGACCAGGCTCATGTCGCCCTTGAGCACGTTCCACAGCTCGGGCAGCTCGTCGAGGCTGCTGGCGCGCAGCCAGCGGCCGAAGGGGGTCAGTCGCTCGTGGTCGGGCAGCGGCTCGCCGTGCGCGTCGACGGCGTCGCGCATGGTGCGGAACTTGACGATCTCGAAGGGCATGCCGTTGCGCCCCGGGCGCAGCTGGCGGAACAGCACCGGCGCGCCGAGGCGGCGGCGCACCAGCCAGGCGATCAGCGCCAGCAGCGGGGCGAGCAGCAGCAGGGCGGTGGCGGAAACCAGGAGGTCGAACAGGCGCTTGCTCATATCCCCATCTCCTGCAGCATCACCGCGTTGACGCGGTGCACGTCGTACTTGTCCTCGGCCACCTGGCGCGCGCGCGCGCCCATGCGCCGGGCCAGCCCCGGCTCCTCGATGAAGCGCAGCATGGCGGCCTCGAGGGCGTCGACGTCGCGCACCGGCACCAGGAAGCCGTTGTCGCCGTCGACCACCGTCTCGCGGCAGCCGGGGGCGTCGCTGGTGACGATGGCGCGGCCCATGGCCATGGCCTCCAGCACCGTGCGCGGCGTGCCCTCGTGGTAGGAGGGCAGCACGTAGACGCTGCAGGCGGCGATGGCCGGGCGCACGTCGCTCTGGCGGCCGAGGTAGGCGAGGGTGCCGTCGGCCACCCAGGCGTCCAGCTCGCGCTGCTCGATGGCGTCCGGGTTGTCGTCGATCCAGCCGACCAGGCTGCACACCACCTGCGGATGGCGCGCGCGCACCCGGCGCGCGGCGGCGGCGTATTCGCGCACGCCCTTGTCGCCGAGCAGGCGGGCGATCAGCAGGAAGTGCGGGGTCGCCGGCAGCGGTGCGACCCGGTACTCGCTGACGTCCACCCCGGAGCCGTTGACCACGCAGGAAGGGGTGGCCGGCGGCAGGATGCCGAGGTTGCGGAACAGCGCCTGGTCGTCGGGGTTCTGCAGGAACACCTTGTGCGTGCAGCGCAGCGCCAAGGCATACAGCGGCTGCACCAGCGAGCGCAGCGCCAGGTGCCGTTCGCCCTCGGCGGCGTTCTGCTGGAACACGTAGCCGAGGCCGGTGACCAGCGCGTAGCGCCGCGGCACATGGGCCAGCAGCGCCGCCAGCGAGCCGTAGATCACCGGCTTGATGGTGTAGCCCAGCACGAAGCTCGGCTGGATGCGCAGCATCAGCTGCCACAGGTAGAGCAGGGTGGCGGCGTCGGCCAGCGGGTTGGTGCCGGTGCGCTTGAGCGGGATGTCGTGCACGCGGATGCCGCGCGCCTCCAGGGCTCGGCGCACCGGGCTGTCCGGCGGCAGGTCCGGCGCGGCCACGTGCACGGTCAGGCCGCGCCCGAGCAGCGCCTCGAGCAGCGGGCCGCGGAAGCCGAGGATCGAATCGGCGAAGCTAGCGATGAGCAGAAAGTTCATGGCGCCGGGTCTCCGTGAGCCAGGCCTGGAACATCAGCACGTCCCAGAGCTGGTGCTGCCAGTTGTGGCGTCCGCCCAGATGCTCGTTCCACAGCCGGCGGATCGGTTCGGGATGGAAATAGCCGTCCTGACGCAGGCGACCCTCGTCGAGCAGGTCCTCGGCCCAGTCGCGCAGCGGGCCGCGCAGCCAGCGGTCCAGCGGGATGCCGAAGCCCTGCTTGGGGCGCTCGATCAGCTCGCGTGGCACGTGGCGGTAGAGCACCTGGCGCAGCAGCCACTTGCCCTGGCCCTGGCGGATCTTCAGGTCCAGCGGCATGCGCCAGGCCAGCTCGACCACGCGGTGGTCGAGCAGCGGCACGCGGGTCTCCAGGCTGGTGGCCATGGCGGCGCGGTCGACCTTGACCAGGATGTCGTCGGCCATGTAGGTCTGCGCGTCCATGGCCATCATCCAGTGCTCGAAGCTGTCGCTGTGTGGCCAGGCGTTCGGGTCGGTCAGCCGGGTCTGCGGTTCGCGGGCACCGATGACCAGGCTGGCCGGATCCTTCCAGTGGCTGGTCAGCTGGCGGAAGAACGCCTGGCTGTCGGACAGCTCGAGCACGTCGGCCAGCTTCTGCGCCTTGTCGCCGGGGATGGCCAGGTGCAGGCGCCGCGGCAGCAGCGGCCTGGCCATCTCGAACAGGCGGTCCCAGGTGGCCGGCGGCAGTGCACGCAGCAGGCCGGCGGCGGCCTGGCGGGCGAAGCCCGGCAGGTGCTGCATCTGGCTCCACACCTTGCGTGCGCTCAGGTAGCGGTTGTAGCCGCCGAACAGCTCGTCGCCGCCGTCGCCGCTGAGCGCCACCGTCACGTGCTGGCGCGCCAGCTGGCTGACCAGGAAGGTGGGGATCTGCGAGCTGTCGCTGAACGGCTCGCAGTACATGCTCGGCAGGCGCGGGATCACCGCCAGGGCGTCCGCGGGGCTGGCGTACAGCTCGGTGTGCTCGGTGCCCAGGTGGCGGGCCACCGCCCTGGCATGCACCGCCTCGTCGTAGCCGCCCTCGTCGAAGCCGATGGTGAAGGTGCGCACCGGCTGGCTGCTCTGCGCCTGCATCAGCGCGGCGACCGTGCTGCTGTCCACGCCGCCGCTGAGGAAGGCGCCGAGCGGCACGTCGGCAAGCATCTGCGCGCCGATGCTGCGCGACAGCTGCGCGTGCAGCAGCTCGACCGCTTCCTCGGCGCTGCCGGCGAACGGCTCGGCCAGGCCGCGCTCCACCGCCTCGTTGAGGCGCCAGTAGGCGCTGGGTTCGGCGGTGCGGGCGGCGGTGGCATCGTGCAGCGGCAGGGTCACGAAGTGCCCGGGCGGCAGCTTGGATATGCCCTGGTAGATGCTGTAGGGCGCCGGGATGCAGTTGTGGCGCAGCAGCAGGGTCAGCGCGCCGCGGTCCACCCCGGCGCGGAACGCCGGGTGCGCCCTGAGCGCCTTGAGTTCGGAGCCGAACAGCAGGGTGTTGCCTTGCCAGCCGTAGTACAGCGGCTTCTCGCCCAGGCGGTCGCGGGCCAGGGTGAGCTGGCGCTCCTGGCGGTCCCACAGGGCGATGGCGAACATGCCGATGCAGGCCTTGAGGGTGCGCTCGACGCCCCAGGCGGCGAAGCCGGCGAGCAGCGTCTCGGTGTCGGAGTGGCTGCGCCACGCCGGCGCGCGGTCTGCGGCCTCGAGCTGGCCGCGCAGCTCCAGGTGGTTGTAGATCTCGCCGTTGAAGGCGATCACGTAGCGCTCGCAGGCCGACTGCATCGGCTGGTGGCCGGCCGGCGACAGGTCGAGGATCGCCAGGCGGCGATGGCCGAGGGCCAGGTTGTGCGCCTGGTCCAGCCATACCCCGCCATCGTCCGGTCCGCGGCTGCGCAGGGTATTGGCCATGCGCCAGGCAATGCCCGGCGAGGCGCTGGTGTCGCTGACGCCCACCGACCAGAAACCGGCTAGACCGCACATGCTGGGGCAACCTCCCGTTGTTCCTTGATGTGCTGATAGAGCACGAACAGCGTGACCCAGAAGATCGGGTGGCGGGCCACGAAGTGGAAGAAGGTGAAGCCGATCAGGCCGGCGGTGCAGGCGAACACCAGGCGCTGGTCGAGCCGATAGACGTCGATGGCGCACTTGACCGGGAAGAAGTAGATGGCGAGCAGGCCGAGCAGGCCGCCGACGGTGAGGATGTCGATCGGCGTGTTGTGCGCCTCCCAGCCCTGGAAGGGCCCGTGCAGCCCCGAGAAGTTGCCGGCGCCGTTGCCCAGCACGAAGGTCAGCGGGTTGTCGAGCCAGGCCTGCAGGCCGTTGATGTACAGGGTGAGGCGCGAGCCGCCCTGGTCGGCCAGCGACCACTGCCTGCCCAGGGAGCTGGCGATGTCGGTGAGGAACCACAGGCCGAGCAGCAGCGCGAGCATCAGGGTCGCCGGCGCCACCAGCATGAAGAAGCGGCTGGGGACGATCAGGCTGAGCAGCAGCACGCCGACGGTCAGCGCCAGGTAGGCGAGGAAGGCGTCGGACTGGCTGGCCAGGCCGAAGAACACCAGCAGGCTGAAGCAGAGCGTCCTGAGCAGCGGCCGGGTGACGTGGATGGCGGTGATCAGGATCAGGCAGACCAGGTAGAGGGCCAGCTGGTTGGGGTTGCGCGCGCCGCCGGTGAAGCGGGTGGTGGCGTACCAGACGCTGACGTCGCCGAACAGGTACTGCAGCGACACCAGGGCGAGGGTGATGACGAGGGTGAGCAGGGCGATCTGGCGGGTGCGCTCGGCCTGGGTGGCCAGGGCGAAGATGGTCAGCGCGCACAGCAGGTAGGCCAGCAGGTCGCGGAAGGCGATGCCGTAGGTGTCGTAGAGGGCGTTGAGTGCGGTGACCGGCAGCACGATCGCCAGCAGGTGGAGCAGGCTGAGCAGCGGCAGCGGGTGCTCGCGCAGCGACGGCGTGCGCGCTGGCGTGGCGAAGCATCTGGCGATGGCGTAGACGATGATCAGTGCCAGGCCGATCTCGCCGACGCCCAGTTCCGGGGACAGCCGGTAGTTGGTCTGCAGCACCAGGGAGATCGCCGTGGCGATCAGCAGGCTGGGGATGAGGTTCGTCATGGTGGCCGAGGCTCGATGGTGGCTGTGGACGGCCGGGGGGCCGGTGTTCCCTTCCGGTGCTGCGAGTTGACTCGGGACGGCGTGGACGGCGCTGGGCTACTGGGGCTGGCAGCAGCTCGCAGCATCGCGGTCGGGCGCGGCCAGGCTGCGCACGGCCGCGAGCAGTTGCTGCCGGGAGACGAGCGCGTAGTCGACCGGCTGCTGCTTCGGCAGGGACATCCGCCCGTCGAGGATGCGTTCGAGGTCGTCGAGGCTCAGCCGGCGACCGTGCTGCTCGAGGACCCTGCTGATTTCCGAGTGCTGGTCGGGGCCGAGGGCCAGGATCGGCTTGTCGGTGGCGAGGTACTCGAACAGCTTGCCGGTCAGTACCCCGCGCGCTTCGGGGGCCGGCGACTCGAGCAGGACGAGGATGTCCGACTGGCGCTGCAGGGCGATGGATTCGGCCCGCGGCAGGGCGCCGCGGAAGTCGACGAAGCCCTCGGCGCCGAGCCGGTGGGCGACCTCGAGCAGGCTGCCTGGGTGTTTCGAGGCCACGCAGAAGCGCACCGCGTCCGGGGCTATCCGCCCGTCCGCGCGCAGCGCCACCAGCCGCTGCAGCAACGGCGCCGGATCGCGCCAGGCGTCGAACAGGCTGCCGGTGTAGCTCAGGGTCAGCGGCGCGCCGGCCGGCCGCGGCGCACCGGCGGCGGCATCGGCGCACTGGCCGGGGCAGTTGTAGATCAGCCGGGTGCGCGCGGCGCCGAGCGAGCGGTCGAGGGCCGCCTGCAGGCCCTGGCTGACCGTGGAGACGACCTCGGCGCGCGCCAGCGCGCGTTTCTCCAGGTAGCGCTCCAGCAGGGAGAACGGCGGCAGGCCGGTGGACTTGTGGTCGTCGGCCCACAGGTCGCGGAAGTCCACCCACAGCTTGGTGTCGGGATGGTTCAGGCAGTACAGCAGGGCCGTGACCAGGCTGATGTAGGGGCTGTGGGTGGCGATCACCAGCTCGGGACGGATGCTCTGCAGCGCCCGGTAGGCGGACGGCAGCCAGAGGTCGTGCAGGCAGGGCATGCGGTAGGTCAGCACGCCTGAGCCGACCTTGGCCGGGCCGCCGGCTGCCCTGGCCTGGCCGGCCTGCGCAACCGCCCGCTGCAGGCGGGCGCGCTTGCGCCAGGCGTTGAGCGTCTCGATCAGGGCGATCGCCCGCGAGCGGGTACGCACCACCCGGTAGGGGGCGGCGGCATCCGCGCTGGCGTCGCCGGGGCCGGCGCCGGCGGCGCGGGTGACCACGTGCACCTCGTGCTCCTCGGCCAGCCAGTTGGCCCAGTTCTCCGGGCGGATGGCGCCGACCGCCTCGTCGGGGCGGAAGTGGAAGGCCAGCAGGGCGATTCTCATCTCGGGCTCCGGAGGCGGTTCAGGCGCGGCTGAGGCGGACGGTCGCCGCTCGCGCGGGCGGCACGCAGGGGGCGGCGCCCTGCAGGATCTGCTGGTAGAGGGTGCGCTCGGCCTGGGTATCGAACATCGAGTTGTGCCAGAGCAGGGTGAAGCAGCCACTGACCGCCTGGCAGCGCTCGCGCAGCTCGGCGAACTTGCGCAGCGCCTCCTCGCCGCGGCCCAGGCCCATGTACAGCGGTTCGAGGATGGTTTCCTCCATGGCGATCAGCGGGCGGATGCGCAGCTTCAGCGGCCGGCCGGCGACCGGGTCGAAGGCCGGGTACTCGAAGCAGGTGCCGCAGCGGAAGCCCGGCCGGTCGGCGTAGCCGAGGGTGCTGTCGTAGCTCATGCCGGCCTGCTCCCAGGCGCGCAGGGTGGTCGGGTTCTCCCAGCGCAGGTAGTGCATGCGCCCGCCCCAGGCGTCCTGCACGATGCCTTCCTCGGCGCACACCCGGCGCAGCCGCGCGGCCTCGGCGGCGATGGCCTGCGGGCGCTGGTAGGTGGCGTAGCTGGGGTGCAGGCCGATCTCGTGGCCGCGGGCGTGGATGCGCCGCAGCAGTTCGCGGATCGCCGGGTGCTCGGGCTCGTAGTCGGCATCGCGCCGCGCGTCGGTGCGCCCGCAGATGAAGTAGAAGGCGCTGGTCAGGCCGTGCCGCTCGGAGGTGTCCATCAGCCAGTCGAAGGTGTTGTCGAGGTCGGCGGGGTGCAGCATCAGCCGGCTGTTCAGGCGCACCCAGGGCGCCAGCCAGGCGCTGCGCAGGTAGCGGCGCTTGAGCAGGTCGCCGGCCATGACGCGCAGGATGGCGCGCGTCGAGCAGAAGCCGTAGCGGCTCGGCCGGTCGACGTCGTGGGACACCCTGATGGCGAAGCGGTGCTGGCGCAGCGGCAGGTGCGGCCACAGGCGCTGGATCACCTGGCCGAGCACGTGCAGCCACTCGTCGACCACCGGGCGCTCCAGGTAGCCGTGGCGGAAGGCGTGGGAGGCGGTGCCCGGGAAGCGCTGGTGGACGTCGAGGTCGCTGCGGTCCACTTCCTCCTGGCGGGTCAGCATCCAGTAGGCGAGGCCGAGCAGGTCGTAGTGGATGCGGTAGCCGCCGGGCGTGGTCTCGATCAGCGGCCAGCGCAGCCGGCTGCCGCCGGGCGCCGGCAGCGGCTTGCCGAGTACCGAGTGCCAGCCTTCGCGGCTGGCCGCCCAGCTGGCATGCGGCAGGTTGGAGTCGGCGCGGGCGAAGGTGGTGGCGTCGGTGTCGATCTCGATGGCCGCCGGGCTGCCCGGCAGGCTCAGGCGCACACTGGCACCGCCGCTGTCCTGCAGGCTGAAGGCGTGGCCGTAGCGCTCGGCGAGCAGGTGCTCCAGCCAGTCGAGGACGGCGCGGGAGGGCCAGGTCTTGCGGGCGTTCATGGCGTGCCTGCCTTCAGGTCCCGGAGGAACAGGAAGGTCTTGAGCAGGCGCGACGGCGTGCGCGAGACCGCGAAGTAGGGCGTCTGGACCGCGCCGTACTGGCGGAACGAACGCTCCACCGACTCGATCATCGAGCCCTCGAAGTCGAAGCGGCGGGTCTTGTCGGCGACGTAGGCGATGATCTGCTGGTTGAGCAGCGAGGCCGCGCCATGGGTGAGGTAGTCCGGGTCGATGGCGCAGATCAGCGCATAGGCGCTCATCTCGTCCCAGATCACGAACAGCGCGGCGTGCAGGTTGCCGTGGCGGTCGTAGGCGGCGATGGTCCTGCCGGCGCCGTGGGCGTAGCAGGCGTCGTGGATGCGCCGGAACTCCTCCCAGCCGTAGGCGATCTTCGCGCCCTTCTTGGCCAGGGTCAGGCAGTGGTGCTCGTAGAAGGTGCGCGCGGGAATGTCGTAGACCACCTCGATGCCGCGCTCGACGGCCTTGCGGATGTTGGCCCGCTTGGAGTTCTCGAAGCCCGCCACCACCTTGTCCATGTCGCCGAGGTCTTCGAGCAGGTAGGTGTAGCGGGTGGTCTCGCGGAAGCCGCGCCAGTAGAACGGCAGCCAGTTGGTCTGGCTGTAGTGCCAGTTCTGGTCGAAGTGGTCGTAGGCCGGCAACTGGTCGATCAGCGCCTCCATCAGGTCCTTCTGCTGGCTCAGGCGCTTGGCGTACTTGGCGCTGCTCTCGCGCAGCCACGGACCGAGCATTTTGGTGAACGGCGGCAGGGTCAGCAGGGTGAGGCCCAGGCGCCGCTCGATGGCGTAGGGCAGCGCGGCGATCACCCGGCCGTTGTTCTCGACCAGGGCGACGTCCCAGTGCTCGGCGCCGGCGCTGGCGTCCAGCCACCAGGCGCGACTGAAGATCGGCAGGGTCTTCTCGCTGGCGGAGAACTCCCGGTAGAGGGCTTTCCTGTCCCGCACCGCGGGCGCGGCGGCGCGCGGTGCGGCGCTGGGCTGCCAGTCCTGCGCGGCCGGCAGAGGCGTTTCCCGGTAGTCGACTCGTTCGAGCATTTACCTGGCTTCCTGTTTGCTGACGGTGTTGCCTGCCAGGACGTAGCGCGCGCCGGTATGCGGACACTGCACCTCGCCCTGCCCCTGCAGCGGCAGCGCGAGCTGCTCGCCGAACTCGCTCATCCAGCCGATCTGCCGGGCCGGCACGCCGACCACCAGGGCATAGGCGGGCACGTCCCGGTTGATCAGCGCGCCGGCGCCGACGAAGGCGTATTCGCCGATGGTCACCCCGCAGACGATGGTGCAGTTGGCGCCGAGGCTGGCGCCCCGCTTCACCAGGGTGTCGCGGTACTGGTCCTTGCGCTCGATCAGCGAGCGCGGGTTGTAGACGTTGGTGAACACCATGCTCGGCCCGCAGAACACGCCGTCCTCGAGGGTGACGTTGTCGTACACCGAGACGTTGTTCTGCACCTTGCAGTGGTCGCCGATCACCACCCGGTTGCCGACGAACACGTTCTGGCCGAGCGACACGCCCTTGCCGATGCGGGCGCCGCCGCAGACGTGCACGAAGTGCCAGACCCGCGAGCCTTCGCCGATCTGCGCGCCCTCGTCGACGATGGCGCTGGGATGCTGGTAGTGGTTCATGACATGACCCTCAGGCAGGCGGGGGACTTGAGCAGCGGGTGGTAGTCGCCCTGGGCGCCCAGCGGCTTGGCGTTGCGGATGGCGGCGACCGTGGTGATGGCGGTGCGGTTGGCTTCCAGGCCGAAGCCGCGGCCGGCGAGGATCTCCTCGTAGCTGCGGGTGTGCAGGTCGGTGAAGCCGCCGGAGAACTCGATCTCCTCGCCATCCACGGTGATCGAGCGGTAGGTGCGCTGGCCGGCCTCGCGCACTGCGCGCGGCACGTCGTCGATGTCCACCGACAGGTACCAGCGCACCCGGGCGTGCTCGTACTCCAGGTAGCCGGCGGCCTTGGTGGCGGTGCACAGGTGCACGCGGTTTTCCTGCAGTTCACCGAAGATGAAGTGCAGCATGTCGAAGAAGTGCACGCCGATGTTGGTGGCGATGCCGCCGGACTTGCGCGCATCGCCCTTCCACGAGCGCAGGTACCAGTGGCCGCGCGCGGTGATGTAGCTGAGGTCCACCTCGTGCTTGGTCGGGCACTGCTTGTTCAGCATCTGCTCGCGCAGGGCGATGATCGCCGGGTGCACGCGCAGCTGCAGGATGGTGTTGACCCGGTGGCCGGTGTCCTTCTCGATCTCCTGCAGCGCGTCGATGTTCCACGGGTTGAGCACCAGCGGCTTCTCGCAGATGGCGTCGGCGCCGCTGCGCAGGGCGAAGCGCATGTGCGAGTCGTGCAGGTAGTTGGGCGAGCAGATCGACACGTAGCTCACCTGGTTGTCGTGGTTGCGCCGGCGCAGCTTGTCGATGTGGCGGTCGAAGCGCTCGAACTCGGTGAAGAAGTCGGCCTCGGGGAAGTAGCTGTCGAGGATGCCGATCGAGTCGTTGGGGTCCAGCGCAGCCACCAGTTGGTTGCCGGTGGCCTTGATGGCCTGCATGTGGCGGGGGGCGATGAAACCGGCGGCCCCGATGAGAGCGAAGTTCTTCATGGGTTGGCTCTTCTGGTGCGTGGCGGGTGGCTGGTCCTGCCGGCCCTGCGCGGGGCAGGGGCGGCCGGTTCCGGTTCAGGTGTGGGCGATGTACCAGGGCATGGCCGCGGCGATGCCGGCGGCGATGTCGAACTGCGGCGCGTAGCCGAGCAGAAGGCGCGCCTTGCCGATGTCGGCCTGCGAGTGGCGCACGTCGCCGGCGCGGAACTCGCGGTACACCGGGCCCGGCGCGTAGTGCACGCCGTGGCTGGCCAGGCTGCGGCGCAGCGCGGCGAACAGCTGGTTGAGGTCGGTGCGGCTGCTGAAGGCGACGTTGTAGACCTGGTTGCGGGCGCCGGCGGCGGCGCTGGCGGCGAGCAGGTTGGCCTGCACCACGTTGGCGACGTAGCAGAAGTCGCGGCTGGTCTCGCCGTCGCCGTTGATCGCCACCGGCTCGCCGCGGATCATCGCCGCGGTCCAGCGCGGGATCACCGCGGCATAGGCGCCGTCCGGGTCCTGGCGCGGGCCGAACACGTTGAAGTAGCGCAGGCCGATGCTGGCGAAGCCGTAGCAGCGGGCGAACACCTCGGCGTACAGCTCGTTGACGTACTTGGTCACCGCGTAGGGCGACAGTGGGCGGCCGATGGCGTCCTCGACCTTGGGCAGGCCGGGGTGGTCGCCGTAGGTGGAGCTGCTGGCGGCGTAGGTGAAGCTCTGCACGCCGGCATCGCGTGAGGCGACCAGCATGTTGAGGAAGCCGTCGATGTTGGCGCCGTTGCTGGCGAGCGGGTCGTCGATCGAGCGCGGCACCGAGCCGAGGGCGGCCTGGTGGAGGACGTGGTCGACGCCCTCGCAGGCCTGGCGGCAGTCGTCCAGGTTGCGGATGTCGCCCTCGACGAAGCGGAAGTTCGCCCAGCGCTGCCGGCCGACCAGCGCCTGCACCTCGTCGAGGTTGCGTCGGTGGCCGGTGGCGAAGTTGTCCAGGCCGACCACCTGCTGGTCGAGCCCGAGCAGCGCCTCCAGCAGGTTGGAGCCGATGAAGCCGGCGACGCCGGTGACCAGCCAGGTCTTGTGGCTGCGGGCCAGCTCGTGCTGCAGGGCCAGGTAGCGGGACATGGTGGGCGCTTCCGTGGTGAGGGGGAACCGCGGTGATGGTTTGTGGGAGGTCGCCCGCGGCGCGCTGCCGGGTGCAACAGCAGCGCGGCAGACCGTGTCCGCCTGGCGGCGCGGGGCGCGCCTCCCACAATTCGGTGGCTACAGGCGCAGGTCGGCCTCGCTCTGGTCGAGCAGGTACTTGAGGTCGTAGAGCACGTGCTCGTCCTTGCCGTAGCGGCGGATGTTGGCGGCGCCCAGGCTGCGGAACTCGTCGTGGGCGACGGCGAGGATGATGGCGTCGTAGGCGGCGATGGCCGGTTCGCCGACCGGGGTGACGCCGTATTCGTGCTGGGCCTCGGCGATGTTCACCCAGGGGTCGTAGACGTCGGCGCTGATGTGGTACTCGGCCAGTTCGCGCAGGATGTCGACCACCTTGGTGTTGCGCAGGTCCGGGCAGTTCTCCTTGAAGGCCAGGCCCAGCACCAGCACGCTGGCGCCCTCGACGCAGATGCGCCGCTTGAGCATGGCCTTGACCAGTTGCGAGGCCACGTAGGCGCCCATGCCGTCGTTGAGGCGGCGGCCGGCGAGGATGATCTCGGGGTGGTAGCCGATGCTCTGCGCCTTGTGGGTCAGGTAGTAGGGGTCGACGCCGATGCAGTGGCCGCCGACCAGGCCGGGGCGGAACGGCAGGAAGTTCCACTTGGTGCCGGCGGCCTTGAGCACCGCCTCGGTGTCGATGCCCATGCGGTTGAAGATGATCGCCAGCTCGTTGATCAGGGCGATGTTGAGGTCGCGCTGGGTGTTCTCGATCACCTTGGCGGCCTCGGCGATGCGGATGCTGCCGGCCTTGTGGGTGCCGGCGGCGATGATCTGGCCGTACAACGCGTCGACCAGGTCGGCGACCTCCGGGGTGGAGCCGGAGGTGATCTTCCGGATGGTGGTGACGCGGTGCTCCTTGTCGCCGGGATTGATGCGTTCGGGGCTGTAGCCGGCGAAGAAGTCGACGTTGAACTTCAGGCCCGACACCCGTTCCAGCACCGGCACGCATTCCTCCTCGGTGGCCCCGGGGAACACGGTGGATTCGTAGATGACCAGGTCGCCGGGCTTGAGCACCTGGCCGATGGTCTGCGAGGCCCGGATCAGCGGGGTCAGGTCGGGCTGCTTGTGCTCGTTGATCGGCGTCGGCACGGTGACGATGAAGGTGTTGCAGGCGGCCAGGTCGGCGAGGTCGGCGCTGTAGCGCAGCTGGCTGGCCTCGCGCAGTTCGAGGTCGCTGACCTCCAGGGTGGCGTCATGGCCGCCGCGCAGGGCGTCGATGCGCGCCTGGTTGATGTCGAAGCCCACCACGGGGCGATGCTTGCTGAATTCGACGGCGAGCGGCAAGCCGACGTAGCCGAGGCCGATGATGGCGAGTTTGATGTCGTCCGGCGTGTGCATGGTGGTCGTCCTGATGGGGCCAGTGGTGGGTCGTGGCCATCCATGGGCGGAGAGCGGCGGGGCGCCTTCCGGGCGTCCGCGCAGGATCCGGGCCGTGTCGCGGTTCAGGCGAAGTGGCCCCGGGCGATCTGCCAGGGGGTGTCGATGACCAGGCGTTCGGCCTGGAACGCGCCGACGATGCGTGCGGCCTGCTGCATGCCTTCGCTGAGTACCGGCGGGCGGTGGCGGACGTTATGGGCGTCGCTGGCGAGGATGGTGACCAGCCCCAGCTCGAGCAGGGCGCAGGCGATCAGCCGGGCGGGCTCGCCGAAGTGGCCGGCGACGGCCCCGGCGGTGACCTGCAGCAGGCAGCCCTGCTCGATGAACGGCTTGAGCTTGCGCGGGCACTGCATCACGCCCTTGTTGCGCTCGGGATGGGCGATCATCGGCATGACGTCGTGCTGCAGCAGCCATTCGGTGAGGCGCTCGGCGCCGAACGGCACCTCGCCGTGCGGCAGCTCCAGCAGCAGTACGCGCTTGCCGTGCCAGCGGCCGAGGAAGGGCAGGCTGTCCTGCTCGATGCCCTGCATCAGCTCGGTGCTGTAGCGGACCTCGGCGGCAGCGGCGACCTGCAGCGGGATGCCCGCTTCCTGCAGGCCGGCGACCAGGCGCTGGCGCGCGGCGGAGATGCTGGCGAGGTCGTTGTCGTAGCGCCCGGGGTGGATGTGCGGGGTGCAGACCAGGTGGGTGATGCCTTCGGCGACCGCCAGGCGCGCCAGCTCCAGGGCGGTGTCGAGGTCGGGGGCACCGTCGTCGATGCCCGGCAGCAGGTGGTTGTGCAGGTCGATCATGGACGAACTCCCTGTTGTCCGCCGGTAGCGGGGCGCGGCGCAGGCCTTCAGGCCTTCTGCGCCTCGGTGGCCGGCTGGCTGCTGGTGTAGCCGTAGTAGTCGTAGTAGCCGCCGTAGTGGTAGCCCTGTTTCTGCGCCTTGCGCACGTCCACCTGGTTGAGCACCACGCCGGTGACCGGCGAGTTGCTCTGCAGCAGCTGGCCGACGCCTTTCTGCGCTAGCGGCACCGGCGTGGTCTCGGACTTGATCACGTAGATCTGCGCGTCGGCGTGGGTGGCGAGGATGGTGGCGTCGCTCACCGCCTGGATCGGCGGCGAGTCGATGATCACCCGGTCGTAGCGGCTCTTGAGATCCTCGATGACCGCGGCGAAGCGTTCCGAGGACAGCAGCTCCAGCGGGTTCGGCGGCACGGCGCCGGCGCACAGCATGTCGATGCCCTCGATGGTCTTGATGCAGTCCTCGACCCTGGCGGTGCCGGCGATCAGGTTGGCCAGGCCGGGGGTGCCCACCGGGAACTTGAAGTTCTTCGCCAGGGTCGGCCGGCGCAGGTCGGCGTCGACCAGCAGCACCTTCTCCAACTGGCCGAAGGCGTAGGCCAGGTTGGCCGCCACGGTGCTCTTGCCCTCGCCGGGCAGCGAGGAGGTGACCACCAGGATGCGGTGCGGCTCGGCCATGCCGGACAGCACCAGGCCGGTGCGTATGGTGCGGATCGACTCGCTGAAGCTGCGGTCCTCGTTGCTGCTGAACAGGTGGGCGATCTGGCTGCGCTGGCGGTTCTTGACCAGCGGCAGGATGCCCAGCACCGGCAGGTTGAGCTTGCTCTCGACCTCCTCGATGCTCTTGAAGGTGTTGTTGAGGATCTGCAGCAGCAGGGTCATGGCGACGCTGCACACCAGCGCGAGGATGCCGGAGAGGCCGACGATCAGGCCCTTCATCGGCCGGATCGGCGCGCTGGGCAGCACCGCCGGGTCGACCACGCGGGCGTTGGCCGCCTCCAGGTCGGCGGTGGCGGTGGTTTCCTTCAGGCGGGTCATGAAGGTGTCGTAGAGGGTGCGGTTGGCCTCCACCTCGCGCATCAGCTCGCGGACCTCGAACTCCTTGCGGGAGATCTTCTGGATCTGCGCCTTGTTGGATTCCACCGAGGCGCGCAACGACTCTTCGTTGGCCACCGCCAGCTGGTAGTTGCGCTCGATGCCGGCGACGATCTGCTCGACCTGGCCGCGCAGGCTGGCCGAGGCGGCGGCGAGATCGGAGCGCGCGGCCTCGAGTGCCGGGTGGCGGGAGCCATAGCGCTTGGACAGCTCATCGACCTTGGCGCGGGCCTTGGCCTCGTCGGACTTGAACTGCTGGATCAGCGGGTGGCCGAGGACGGCCGGGATGGTGGCGAGCTTCTCCCAGCCGCCCTTGCGCATGGATTCCACCTGGCGGTACTGGCTCTGCGCCTCGGCGCGCTGGCGGCGGGCATCGATCATGCGGTCGCTGGTGGCGGTCAGTTCGGCGGCGCTGACGCTGGCGACGCCGCCGACGTCCACCAGGTTCTCCTTCTCGCGGAAGGCCTGCAGGCGGGACTCGGCGTCCTTGAGCTTGCTGCGCAGCTCGACCATGCGGTTGTTCATCCAGGTGGTGGCCATCATGGACATGTCCATGGAGGCTTCCAGCTGGGCCTCGATGAAGCCGTTGGCCAGGGCGTTGGCGGCGCGGGTCGCCAGCTCCGGATCGGTCATGTCGACCATGACCTTGACCAGCTGGCTCTTGCCCATGGGCTCGATGGTCACCCGGGCCATGAGTTCGCGGGTCACCTCGTCGAAGATCTTCGCCTCGCTCGGGCCGCCGGCATTCTCCGGCAGGCTTTGCGTCCCGGTGGCGGGGTTGGCCTCGGCCACGCTGCTGAAGCCGGCCAGCAGGCCGCGCACGTCGATCAGCGGACCGTCCTGCTGGCGCGGATCGAACTCGGGGTGGCTGGTCAGCTCCAGGCGGCGCACCACCCGTTCGGCCAGGGCGCGCGACTTGAGCAGCTGGAACTGGGTTTCCAGGTACTCGTTGCCGGTACCCTCGGCCCCGTAGACCTGCTCGATGGAGACCACGTTGGCCTTCTTCTGCTCGATCAGCAGGGTGGCGGTGGCCCGGTAGGTCGGGGTGACGGCGAAGGTGCCCAGGGCGGCCACCATCATGACGATCAGGATCAGGGCGAGAATTCCCCACTTGCGCCGCCAGATGGTTTGCCACATCTGCAGCATGTCGGGAGCATCGCTCGTCAGGCGGCTGGCGATCCAGGTACGCGCTTGGTGTCGGGCGGTGGTGTCCATGGCAGAAAGCCCCCTGCTCAGTGGGTCAGAAGAAACCCTGGTCGATGGTGATGGTGTCGCCCGGCATCACCGGGGTGTCGAGGCTGGCGCGCTCGGGACGGCGCTGGGGATCCTGGTCGCGGATGATGGTGATGCGGCTGGTCGAGGCGCGCTCGGTCAGGCCGCCGGCCAGCGCCACGGCGCGGCGCAGGGTCAGGCCGGGCTGGAAGGTGTAGCCGCCGGGGGTCTTCACTTCGCCGCTGATGAAGAACTCGCGGTACCTGAGGATGCTGACCGACACCCGCGGGTCGACCAGGTAGCCGCCCTTGAGGCGCTCGGCGAGCATCCGCTCGATCTCGGCGGCGGTCTTGCCCCTGGCCTGGATGTCGCCGAGGAAGGGGTAGGAGAAGATGCCCGCGTCGTTGAGGCGGACCTCCGGGAAGCTGAGATCCGGCTCGCCGAACACGCTGATGGCGATGATGTCGCCCGAGGCCAGCTTGTAGGTGGAGTAGCCTTCCGCCCGCACGGCGCCGCCGTGGGGCAGGAGCAGGCCGAGGCTCAGGGCCAGGAGAAGGTGACGGAGGATCATGGCGTGTTCTCTGGTGACGTCGTGGAGGTCAGCGGGCGCCGCCGATGGCGCCCGCATCTGCCGCAACCGAATGCTCGAGCGACAGGCCTTCCTGTTCGCGGCGCTTCGTGCTGCCCGCGCCGCGCTGGGGCCGGCCGTCAGCTGCGGCTGGCAGGCGCTTGGTCGCGGCCATTGCCGGGGGTGCGCTCCTCGCCGGGGGTGGCAGGCTTCGCCGGCGAGGCCGGTTCGTCCGCGCTTCCCGGTTGCGCCGGCGTGGCTGGGGTGGCCGCCTGGTCGGGCCTGGCGTCCCGCTGTTCGGCGCTCGACTCGTCGACCGCCAGCAGCAGGGGGCTGGCCGCGAACCGTGGGGCGTCCGGCGCTGCGGGGAGCGCGATGGCCTGAGTGGCGGCCAGCGCCAGCATCAGGGAAAGGGGGATCAGGATGCTGCGCATGTCGAATCTCCTCGCGGCCGGGGCGGATCGCCTGTCGGCTGGCGGGTGCTGCCGGATAGTTGCTGTTTGACAGGCTGTTCCGGGCACGCTACCGCCCCAAGATTTACCGCAAATTCTTGAAAACGAGTCTTTGCAATGTCGATGGCAATTCGTGGAAAGCATCACTTGAAGCGTGCTTATGGACGTGAGTGTAGTGCGGCTTTGCAACTCGTAAAGGCAGCCTGATTACTTGTTGAGCGTTCACTCGGCGTCTACTTTATGAAGTGCTGGAAGTTGTTTTGTTGAAGGGTTTTCGAGTGACAGGGGTGGGGTATGGACGCATCGCTTGAGGGTGGGCAAGGTCCCTAGCGTTTCCCGGAAGTGGCTTTCCAGAGCGGTTTCGGCGGGGATTTACGCTTCGCCTTGACGCTCGTCCGCGTGCAGGCGAAGTTCGCCGACGGGAGTCCTGCATTCAATTCTTGTTTGTAGCCTGCATGGCACTTTGGCCGTGCGGGCCGTTCGCGCTTGTTTGTCGTTCTTGTTGTTGTGCAGGATTGCTAATTGCGCTGGTAGAAAATTAATACCGGGATATTCGTATATTCCGGTTTGCGGTTTTATGGTTGTCGACTTGCAAGTTGGTTGATCTGGTATATATGCGCCGGACTATTTATATGTTCTGGTAGAAAATTACTTCGGATTATCTGTCGGCGCGGCGACAGGTACATATGGGAGAGCGTCCGCAGCGCGGGTATCGCACCGCGGGGAGGGGTGTGCGTCCGCCCCTGCTGTCCGGAGCGGCGAGGGCTGGCGGGCGCCGCAGGCACGCACCTGCGGCGCTCGCTCAGCGCCGCGGATCAGATGGCGGGTGCCGAAGCATCGCTGCCGGAGGCGCAGCGCGGGCTGCAGGCGCGAAGCACCGCCTCGCGCAGGGCGTGTATCTTCAGCGGCTTGGTCAGGTAGCTGATGACGTCGAGGTCGCTGACCTGGGCGAAGTCCTCGGGCAGGGCTCCGGCGCTGATGACGATCACCGGCAGTTCGCTGGTGCGCGCGTTGCGACGCAGGCTGCGCAGCAGGCTGTCGCCCTGCAGGCCGGGGAGGTCGATGTCGAGCAGCAGCAGTTCCGGTGGGTTCTCGGTGATCCAGTGCAGGGCCTCCAGGCCGTTCTCCATCACCTCCACCTCGCCCAGGTCGGCGAGGGCCTTCTGCACCAGCATCTGGCTGGCGCGGTTGTCCTCGACGTAGAGGATGCGCAGGCGCGGCGTGGGGGTGGCGCGCTGCTGGCCGGCGCTGCCGCGCTGCATCGCCGGATTGAACGGCAGCTCGATCCAGAAGGTGCTGCCGATGCCGGGCTCGCTGCTGAAGCCGAGCCGGCCATGCATCAGTTCGGCCAGCTCGCGGCTCAGCACCAGGCCGATACCGGTGCCCTTGATGGTGCTGTTCTCGTGGCCGAGGCGCTGGAACGGCTTGAACAGCAGAGCCTGCTTGTCCGCGTCGATGCCGAGGCCGGTGTCCTCGACGATCAGGCGCAGGCTGGTGGGGGTGGTCTTGTAGCTGAGCGAGATGAGGCCGTTGGGACGGTTGTACTTCACTGCATTGCTCAGCAGGTTGAGCAGGATCTGCCGCAGGCGCCGCGGCTCGGCACGCACCAGCAGGCAGCCTTCGGGCAGGTGGCTTTCCAGCTGCAGGTGCTGCTCGCGAGTCTGCGGGCGGATCAGCTCGATGCATTCGCTCATGATCTGCCGGGCATCGACGGTTTCCAGGCTGACGCTGGTCTTTTCCGCCTCGATGTGCGCCAGGTCGAGGATGTCGTCGACCAGCAGGCACAGGTGGCTGCTGGCGGCGAGGATTTCGCCGGCATACTGCTGCAGGCCGGCTTCCTCGGGGCGCTCGAGCAGTTCGAGCTGGATCATCTGGGCGAAGCCCTGCACGGCGTTGAGCGGCGTGCGCAGCTCGTGGCTCATGCTC
The DNA here is from genome assembly GCF_904426495.1 of Pseudomonas sp. OF001. Lineage (NCBI taxonomy): Bacteria > Pseudomonadati > Pseudomonadota > Gammaproteobacteria > Pseudomonadales > Pseudomonadaceae > Pseudomonas > Pseudomonas sp. OF001. The sequence goes on from NZ_CAJGBM010000011.1 coordinate 79,257, forward strand.
GACAGGAAGCGGGTCTTGGCCACGTTGGCGGCCTGGGCCTGCTGGCTGGCCTGGCTGAGCGCCTCCTGGGTGGCCTTGAGGGCATCGATGTCGACGTGGGTGCCGACCAGGCGCTGCGCCCGGCCTTCGACATCGATGGCGATCGCCCGGCCGCGGCTGAGCAGCCAGTGGTAGATGCCGCAGGCGTCGGCGAAGCGGAATTCGATGGTGTAGTTGTCGCTGGGGTGCTGCTCGGGATGTTCGTGGCAGACCACCACCGCCTCGAGGTCGTCGGGGTGGACCAGGGCGTAGAAGGCGTCCAGCGCCATGTCCGGCTCGCCCAGCCCGAAGCGCTCCAGAAAGCGGCCCTCGATGTGGATGCGCCGCTGGTCCAGGTCGATCTCCCAGACGCTGTCGGTGGTCGAGTCGAGAACCAGGGCGAGCTGCTCCTGGGCCTGCCGGCGGGTGGCTTCGCTGCGGGCGAGCTGCTCGCCCATGACGGCGGCGGCGCTGGCCATCCGGTCGAGTTCGTCGATGCTCGACTGGGCGCGCTCGGGGCTCCAGTTGCCCTGGCCGATCTGCGCCATCATGCCGGTGACACCGTCGATCGGCTGCTGCAGCTGGTCGACCAGCTGGCGCGAGCGCAGCCACATGACCGCGAAGAACAGCAGGTAGAACAGCACCAGCCCGGCGATCAGCAGGTAGCCGATCTGCTGGTAGCGTTCGGCGAGGGTGTTGGTCTTGCTGAACACCTCGGCCTCGTCGACCACGGTGATCAGCTTCCAGCCGGTTTCCGGGATGGTCGCCCAGGCCGCCAGCTTGGGTTTGCCGTCCAGCACGAGAGCCTCGATGCCGGTCTGGGCGCGGCTGATGGCGCGGGCCAGGGCAAGGGTGTCCGGGCGCTTGCCGAGGTTGAAGTCGGCCGGCTTGAAGATCTCCTTGCGGATGGCCTCGTCGTAAGAGTGGCTGGTCAGCTCGGCGAGGGCGAGGTCCCGCTCGCCCTGGGGGGGCAGGGCCATGATGTTGAGTTCGCCGCTGGCCAGCAGCGCATAGCCGTTCCAGGCCACCTGCAGGCCGGCGATCTCGCGCAGGATGGTGTCGACGGTGATGTCGAGGCCGGCGACGCCTTCGAGGAAGTCGCCCCGGTAGACCGGTGCGAGGGCCGACATCATCCAGCCCTGGCCGGCGGGATCGACGTAGATGTCGGTCCAAACCACCTTGCGCTGCGGGTTGTGACGCGTGTCGGCGAGGTAGTAGAAGTTGTAGTTGGGGATCACCATGTCGTGGGGATACTGCGACGGGGTGTGGAACCACGGGTAGATCCGGTTGTAGCTGTCCCAGGTGTTGAAGTAGATGGAGGCGATCAGCGGATTGGCGCTGTGCAGGCTCTTCATCAGCGGGTCGAGCTGGGCCAGGCGCAGGACGCGTTCGAGGTCCTGGCGTTCGGGCGGGGTGCTGTTGGCGTAGAAGGAGGCGGCCCGGCCGTCGTCGGTGCGGGTATAGAGCACGCCATCCTCGGTGCGGGTGTGGCGCTGGCGCTCCGCTTCGTCGACCAGGTAGCCCGGCGCGCGCAGGACGCTGTCGATCTGGTGGCGGTAGACGTCGGTGAGCTTGGCGATGGCGGCCAGCCGCTCGCTGACCAGGTGCGCTTCCTGCTGGGCGGCGGTCTTCAGATCGCTCAGCGCGGTTTCGCGCAGGTGCTCGATCTGTGCCTCGCGAATCGAGCTGTTGGTCAGCAGGTAGGCGGCGATCAGCACGGTCTCCACCAGGACCAGCGGAATCAGTGCGCTCTGCACGAAAGCACGCCACATCCAGCCGCGGAGGGTGGTTTTCTTGTTGTCCTGCATTCCTTGGGCTCTCGGTCGCGCTGGGGGCTCTGCTCAGGCAAGGGATCGGCTGCCGAGGCGTTGTCGGTCGCCTGGGGGGCGAGAACGGCGAATCTTGCGGTGCGATGATAATTCAATGCGCTTGTTTTGTGATCCACTTTGCATATTGATGCAGGTCAGACCTGCTGCAGGTAATGGCGATCCGCCCGGCCGCCAGATCGTGGCGCAGAGTTTTTCGCTTGCCGGGTTGTAACTTGCGCGCGACTCGCTACAATGGCGCGGCTCGCCGACTGGCGGGTACGTTATGGTGGCTCCATCGGTCCCCCCGCAACGATCAGCCGTAAACCCGGTCAGGCCCGGAAGGGAGCAGCCGTAGCGGTGACATCGTGTGCCGGGGTGTGGCTGGTGGGGCCACCTCCATTTCTGCCCCTCTGCAGCTTTTCTCCCCGGCCTTTTCCGCAGGCCAGCCTACGCTCCGATTTGACGTGATCGCCCCTGGTGGCGGTTGACGCACCTTTCCCGTCTGTCCCTCTCGTCCTGCATTGCCATGCGCCACCGTTTGCTCATGGCGTCTGCGGACGGCCCCTGTCCGCCGGTTTGTGGCACGACCGTTTCGCCTGCGCTTGCTGGCTGCGCTGCCGGGTGCGCCAGGCCGAAGCGCGGCGCCTGACGGTTTCAGGCGCCACGTCGCGGGCCTGTGCGCCTGGCGCTATCCGCCAGGCGCACAGGTCACAGGAACACGGCTTCCTCCTCCTGCTGCTGCGGAGTCGAGCGCAGCGGGGCGGGCTCGGGCGCGGCGCCGGACAGCTTGAATGCCCCTACGGAAAGGCTCAGGCGGCGTGCCTGTTCGCGCAGGTGGGCGGCGGCGGCCGTGGACTCGCCGGCCAGCAGGGCGTTCTGCTGGGTCATGCGGTCCAGCTCGGCGACGGCGAGGTTGACCTGGGCGATGCCCTGACTCTGCTCGCGGGTGGCTGCACTGATCTCGCCGAGTACCCCGGCGACCTGGTCTACGCTGCCCACGACCCGCTCCATGCTTTCGCCGACGTTCTGCGCCAGCCCCGCGCCGTTGCGCGTCTTGTCGGCCGAGGCGTCGATCAGCTGGCGGATCTGCTGTGCGGCAGCGGCGCTGCGACTGGCCAGCTGGCGCACCTCGCTGGCGACTACGGCGAAGCCGCGGCCCTGCTCGCCGGCGCGGGCGGCTTCGACCGAGGCATTGAGCGCCAGCAGGTTGGTCTGCAGGGCGATGCCGTCGACGACGCTGACGATCTCGGCGATCTGCTGCGAGGCGGCATCGATGTCGCCCATGGTCTTGACCATCTGCGCGACGACTTCGCTGCCCTGCGAGGCGACCCGGGTCGCTCCCTGGGACAGCTGGCTGGCCTGCTGCGAGGATTCCGCCGTGAGGCCTACCGTACCGGTGAGCTGCTCCATCGAGGCCGAGGCTTCCTGCAGGTTGGCGGCGGTGGATTCGGTGCGTGCGGAGAGGTCCTGGCTGCCTTGGGCGATCTCGTCGGAGGCCAGGCGGATCGATTCGCTGCTGTCGCGGATGTCGATGAGCACCTGCTCGACCTTGCCGACGAAGCGGTTGAATGCGCCGGCGATCTGGGCCACTTCGTCGCGCCCGCTGACGGGCAGGCGCCGGGTGAGGTCTCCGGTGCCGCTGGCGATGTTTTCCATGGCGTCGCGGGCGTGGATCAGGCCGACGAAGGCGCGCTTGAGCCACAGGCCGAGCAGGACGGCGGCGCTCAGGGTGACGATCAGCAGGGTTGCCAGCGAGGACTGGATGATGGCGCGCAGGCCGCTGGTCGCCTCGTGGCTGTCAAGGGCGACGCCCAGCTCCCATTCGCTGCCGGCGATCGGTGTCACGCGCAGCAGCCTGCTGCGACCGCCGAGTTCCATCTGCTGCCAGTGGTCGTCCCGGGTCGCGGCAGCGAGGAGCTGCGGGGTCAGGAGCGGATTCAGGATGGTGACCGGCTGCAGGGACAGCTTGGCGTCGGGGTGGGCGATCAGTGTTTCGCCCTTGCGGCTCAGGAACGCGAAGCTCTCCGGGGTCGGGCGGATCGCCGCGACGCTGGCGATGATGCTGGCCAGGGTGATGTCGCCGGCGAGGACGCCGCGCAACTGGCCATCCTGCGTCACCGGGGTCGCGATGGTGACCACCAGTGCGCCGGTGTTGATGTCGGTGTAGGGCATGGTCAGCACGGTCCTGCCGGCCTTGACGGCCTCCTGGTACCAGATGCGCTGGCGCGGATCGTAGTCGCTGCCGGGCTGCCAGCCGTCGCTGCTGATGAGGCTGCCGTCGGTCCTGGCCATGTAGGCCATGGCGAAACCGCCGGATTCGGCCAGTTGCCGCAGTGCTGGGAGCTGGTCCGCTTCGCGCATGCGGCTGCGGGCGGCCTCGACCATGGTGATGCTGGAGTTCACCCAGTGCTCGATGTTGTCGACGTTGCTCTTGATGACGGCATCAAGGTTGCTTTTGATCGTATCCTCGTAGTGGGATTTGACAGTGAAATAGCTGACCACGGATACCAGGGCCATCGCCAGGGCGATGATGGCCAGGCTGGTGAGCTGGATGCGGGCTTTCAGGGAGAAAAACATGGGGAGGAACCTCGGTCAGGGGAAGCGGGCTCTTGTGGAGCTGTTCTCCTGGAGTCTGTGGGGCCGACAGGGATAGCTGCCGATCCTGTATTTATTAGCTTGTTATTGTTCTGATGATTATTAAGTTATTGATATTCGTGGGCGTCAGATCTCCTTGCCGCTAATTGTTTGATTTATTCCGGCAAATGCAGCGAAGCACCTGGCGTCCGGCTGCAGCTGGGCGGCCGGGCCGTTGGCGTGTCCGGTGGCGTGGGAATCGGGAGGTGGCGGAGGTTATCGCTCCGCCGCTGGCGCGGTCAATGGGCTGTCGGAGGCAGGCTTGACGGCCGGGGTTTGCGCCTGGCGTGCGTTCGCAGGGGCCGCACTGCATCCGTCTCCCGGCTGGCCGGGGAGTGCAATTGCCCGGCCGCTCGGCCCTCGTCAGTGCAATTTGCCCCGCGCTTCGCTAGCATGGTGACCCACGCTCAACACAGCAGTAGCGAACCGATTCGATGAGTTACCAGGTCCTTGCCCGCAAGTGGCGTCCGCGCTCGTTCCGTGAAATGGTCGGCCAGACCCATGTGCTCAAGGCCCTGATCAATGCGCTGGACAACCAGCGCCTGCACCACGCCTATCTGTTCACCGGCACCCGCGGGGTGGGCAAGACCACCATCGCGCGCATTCTCGCCAAGTGCCTGAACTGCGAGCAGGGCGTCAGCTCGACCCCGTGCGGGCAGTGCTCGGTGTGCCGGGAGATCGACGAGGGCCGTTTCGTCGACCTGATCGAGGTCGACGCCGCCAGCCGCACCAAGGTCGAGGATACCCGCGAGCTGCTCGACAACGTGCAGTACGCGCCGACCCGCGGGCGCTACAAGGTCTACCTGATCGACGAAGTGCACATGCTGTCCACGCACTCGTTCAACGCGCTGCTCAAGACCCTCGAGGAGCCGCCGCCGCACGTCAAGTTCCTGCTCGCCACCACCGACCCGCAGAAGCTGCCGGTCACCATCCTGTCGCGCTGCCTGCAGTTCTCCCTGAAGAACATGCCGCCGGAGCGGGTGGTCGAGCACCTGACCCACGTGCTCAGCGTCGAGCAGATTCCCTTCGAGGCGGATGCGCTGTGGCTGCTCGGTCGCGCCGCCGACGGCTCGATGCGCGATGCCATGAGCCTCACCGACCAGGCGATCGCCTTCGGCGAGGGCAAGGTGCTGGCCGCCGACGTGCGCGCCATGCTCGGCACCCTCGACCATGGTCAGGTCTACGGCGTGCTGCAGGCACTGCTGGCCGGCGATGCCCGCGCGCTGCTCGAGGCGGTGCGCCAGCTGGCCGAGCAGGGCCCCGACTGGGCCGGCGTGCTGGCCGAGATGCTCAACGTGCTGCACCGGGTGGCCATCGCCCAGGTGCTGCCGGATGCGGTGGACAATGGTCAGGGCGACCGCGAGCGGGTGCTGGCGCTGGCCGCTGCGCTGCCTGCCGAGGACGTGCAGTTCTATTACCAGATGGGCCTGATCGGCCGCCGCGACCTGCCGCTGGCCCCCGATCCGCGCAGCGGCTTCGAGATGGTGCTGCTGCGCATGCTGGCGTTCCGCCCGGCCGATGCGGCGGCGGCGCCGACGACAACGCTAAAGACGCCGGGGATCGGTGAAGCCACCACCGATTCCGCGGCGGCTCCGGTGGCTGAGGCAGCTGCACCACGCATGGCGCCACTCGCCGAAGAGCCGGTCGCGCCGCGGGCGAGCGCTGCGGAGCAGGCCCGGGCCGTCAGGGCCGAGCCGGTGGACGTGCCCTGGGATCTGCCGCCTGCCGAGAGTGTCCCGCCGGTACGCCGGGCTGCGGTGCAGCCGCCGGTGCCCACCGAGCGCCCGGCGCAGCCGCCCGCACGTCCCGAACCGGCCGCCCGCCCGCCGGCTCCCGCGGAGCGCACCGAGGCTGCGCCGGCGGCACCCGCCGGCCCTGTCGCCGACGAGGAGCCTGCGGACGAGGGCGACGACTACGAGTCGATCGACATCGATGCCTATGCCTATCTGGAAAGCATGCAGCCGGTCGATGTGCACGAGCCGCTGGAGCCCGAGCCGGCCGAGGAGGTGTTTCCTGCGGCCCGACCGGCCACCGGCCTGGCCGCCGAGTGGCTGGAACTGTTCCCGCGGCTGGGGCTGGCGGGCATGACCGCCAGCATCGCGGCCAACTGCAGCCTGGTGGCGAAGGACGGCGACCGCTGGCACCTGCACCTGGACCCGGGGCAGAGCGCGCTGTTCAACGCCGGTCAGCAGCGCCGCCTGACCGATGCGCTGAGCGGCTATCATGGTCGACCGTTGACCCTGCAGATCGATATCGTCCGGCCCGAGCAGGAAACCCCGGCTCAGGCCGCCGCCCGAGCACGCGCCGAACGCCAGCGCGCGGCCGAGGCGTCGATCCATGCCGACCCGCTGGTTCGGCAGATGATGGACCAGTTCGCCGCGGTGATCCGCGACGGCACCATAGTACCCCTGGACAATTGAGGTGATCCCATGATGAAAGGTGGCATGGCCGCGCTGATGAAGCAGGCCCAGCAGATGCAGGAAAAGATGCAGAAGATGCAGGAGGAGCTGGCCAACGCCGAGGTGACCGGCCAGTCCGGCGCCGGCCTGGTGAGCGTGGTGATGACCGGTCGCCACGACGTCAAGCGCGTCTCCCTGGACGACAGCCTGATGCAGGAAGACAAGGAGATCCTCGAGGACCTGATCGCCGCGGCGGTGAACGACGCCGTGCGCAAGATCGAGCAGAACAACCAGGAGAAGATGGCGGGCATGACCTCCGGCATGCAGCTGCCGCCCGGCTTCAAGATGCCGTTCTGACGGATAGGTCCCGATGAGTTTCAGCCCCCTGATCCGCCAACTGATCGACGCCCTGCGCATCCTGCCGGGCGTCGGTCAGAAGACCGCCCAGCGCATGGCGCTGCACCTGCTCGAGCGCGACCGCAGCGGCGGCCTGCGCCTGGCCCAGGCGCTGAGCCGGGCGATGGAGGGGGTCGGCCATTGCCGGCAGTGCCGCACGCTGAGCGAGGACGAGCTGTGCCCGCAGTGCAGCGATCCGCGCCGTGACGACGAGCTGCTCTGCGTGGTGGAGGGGCCGCTGGACGTGTTCGCCGTGGAGCAGACCGGCTATCGCGGGCGCTACTTCGTGCTCAAGGGCCACCTGTCACCACTGGACGGTCTGGGGCCGGAAGCCATCGGTATTCCCGAGCTGGAGGCGCGCGTCGCCGCCGGCGCGTTCAGGGAGGTGATCCTGGCGACCAACCCGACGGTCGAGGGCGAGGCCACGGCCCACTACATCGCGCAGCTGCTGGCGCCACGCGGCCTGGTGCTGTCGCGCATCGCCCATGGCGTGCCGCTGGGTGGCGAGCTGGAGCTGGTCGATGGCGGTACCCTGGCGCATGCCATGGCGGGGCGCCGGCCGATCGGCCTGTAAGCCACCGGAAATGCACAACGCCCGCTGCGGCTTGCCGGAGCGGGCGTTGTTCTTTGCGTGCTGCCGTGTGGCTCAGCCTTCCAGGCGGCCGCCGGCCAGACTGCACAGCTCGACCGAGTCGAGGATCTGCACTTCCTTGCCTTCGGCCAGCAGCAGGCCGTTCTGCTGGAAGCGGGTGAACACCCGCGACACGGTTTCCACGGCCAGACCCAGATAGTTGCCGATCTCGCTGCGCGACATGGCCAGGCGGAACTGGTTGGCCGAGTAGCCGCGGGCGCGGAAGCGTGCGGAGAGGTTGACCAGGAAGGTGGCGATGCGCTCGTCGGCGGTCTTCTTCGACAGCAGGAGCATCATCTGCTGGTCGTCGCGGATCTCGCGGCTCATCATGCGCATCAGCTGGCGGCGCAGCTGCGGCAGTTGTACCGACAGCTCGTCGAGCTTCTCGAAGGGGATCTCGCACAGCGAGGTGGTTTCCAGCGCCTGGGCCGACACCGGGTAGGCCATGCCATCCATCCCCGACATGCCGACCAGCTCGCTGGGCAGGTGGAAGCCGGTGATCTGCTCCTCGCCGCCGTCGGTGACGCTGAAGGTCTTCAGCGCGCCGGTGCGCACGGCGAACACCGAATTGAAGCTGTCACCCTGGCGGAACAGGAACTCGCCCTTCTTCAGCGGCCGGCCGCGCTTGACGATGTTGTCCAGCGCGTCCATGTCCTCGAGATTGAGGGACAGCGGCAGGCACAGCGGGGCGAGGCTGCATTCCTTGCAGTGCGCCTGCGGCAGGTTGCGTGCCTTGATGGTGTCTTGGCCGGCAGTCATGGCGAATCCTTACCTAATACAACAGAAAGTTGGGCAAGGTTACCCCAGCCAGCCGGAGGCTGCCAGTGTGCCGCCGCGACCATTTGGCTCAGATGACGCGGGAGAAGCGCTGGGTGTCGAGCATCGGCAGGTAGCGGTCGAACAGCATGCACACCGAGCGCACCAGCAGCCGGCCGGCCGCGGTGATGTCGATGCCCCGGGGGTCCAGCTGGATCAGGCCGTCCTCGGCGACACGCTGCAGGCTTGGCCAGACATCGTTGAAGTAGCCGCGGAAGTCGATGTTGAACTGCTCCTCGATCTCGGCGAAGTCGAGCCGGAAGTGGCAGATCAGCTGCTGGATCACCGCGCGGCGGATGCGGTCGTCGCTGGTGCAGTGCAGGCCGCGGCGGGTGGCGAGCTGATTGGAGTCGAGGGTGCTCTGGTAGTCGGCGATGTCGCTGCTGTTCTGGCAGTAGAGGTCGCCGATCTGGCTGATCGACGACACACCGAGGCCGATCAGGTCGCAGTGGCCGTGGGTGGTGTAGCCCTGGAAGTTGCGCTGCAGGCTGCCTTCCTCCTGGGCGATGGCCAGTTCGTCGTCGGGCAGGGCGAAGTGGTCCATGCCGATGTAGCGATAGCCGGCGGCCGTCAGTTGCTCGATGGTGCGCTGCAGCATCTCCAGCTTGGCGCCGGGGCTGGGCAGGTCCGCGGCGTTGATCCGCCGTTGCGGCATGAAGCGCTCGGGCAGGTGCGCGTAGTTGAACACCGACAGGCGATCGGGCTGCAGGGCGATGACTTCCTCGACGGTCCTGGCGAAGGACTCGGGGGTCTGCAGCGGCAGGCCGTAGATCAGGTCGATGTTGACCGAGCGGAACTGCAGGGTGTGGGCGGCCTCGACGATGGCGCGGGTTTCCTCGACGCTCTGCAGGCGGTTGACCGCGCGCTGCACGGCCGGGTCGAAGTCCTGCACGCCGAGACTGACGCGGTTGAAACCGATGTCGCGCAGCAGGCCCATGGTCGCCCAGTCGGCCTCGCGCGGGTCGATCTCTATGCTGTAGTCGCCGGTGTCGTCGTCCAGCAGGTGGAAGTGCTGGCGCAGGCCGGTCATCAGCTGGCGCAGCTCGTCGTGGCTGAGGTAGGTCGGCGTGCCGCCGCCGAAATGCAGCTGCTCGACCAGCTGGTCGGGCGAGAGGTGGCGACTGATCAGTTCCGCCTCGCGCAGCAGGCGCTGCAGGTAGGGTGCGCTGCGCCCGCGGTCCTTGGTGATGACCTTGTTGCAGGCGCAGTAGTAGCAGATGTGGGCGCAGAACGGCACGTGCACGTACAGCGACAGCGCGCGTCTGGCCTGGGCGCTGTCGCGCAGGGCGTGGAGCAGGTCGAAGGGACCGATGCCGTCGTGGAACTGCACGGCGGTCGGGTAAGAGGTATACCGCGGCCCGGCCAGATCGTAACGGCGGATCAGATCGGTATCCCAGCGGATGGCGTCGAGCATGCGGTTGTCTCGGATTATCAGACGTGCTTTGCAGTCTAGAGTCCGGGCTGCGGGGGGGTGTTGACTTGCATCAACCGCTTCAGTGTGCGCCTTGCAGGCTGGCGTGGCCGCCGCCGTGGCCCATCAGCCAGTCCTGGTGCGGGCCGGGCAGGGTCCACAGGCCGAACAGGATCACCAGCATTCCGCCGGCGATGCGCACGCCGCGGCGGCGCAGCAGGGCGGTCAGCCGCTCGGCGGCCAGTCCGGTGGCCAGCAGCACCGGCAGGGTGCCGAGGCCGAAGGCCAGCATCAGCAGGGAGCTGTCGAGGGCGTCACCCTGGCTGGCGGCCCACAGCAGCGTGCTGTAGACCAGGCCGCAGGGCAGCCAGCCCCACAGGCCGCCGAGCAGCAGGGCGCGTCGTGCGTCGCGTACCGGCAGCAGGCGGCGGGCCAGCGGTTCTATGTGGCGCCAGAGCAGGCGGCCGGCGCCTTCGATGCGGGTCAGGCCGCCCCACCAGCCGGCCAGGTACAGGCCCATGGCGATCAGCAACAGGCCGGCGAGCGCGCGCAGCACGGTCGCCGCCGGGCCGCTGGCCAGCGCCCAGCCGGCGGTGCCGAGCAGCAGCCCGGCGAGGCCGTAGGAGGCGATGCGCCCGAGGTTGTAGGCCAGCAGCAGCTGCAGGCGGCGCGGCCGCTGCTCGGCGGGGATGGCCATGGTCAGCGCGCCCATCAGGCCGCCGCACATGCCGATGCAGTGCCCGCCGCCGAGCAGGCCGAGGACCAGGGCCGAGACCAGCAGGGGCAGCAGTTCAGCCACGCGGCGGCTCCCCGTCGCCGCGTTTGCCATCGCCGTGGCCGGAGCTGGCTTCGTCGATGCCGGCCTGGTGCTGGGGATCCTCGTCGTCGAACAGGATGCTGTGCGCCGGGCTGTCTAGGTCGTCGTACTGGCCGTTGTCGACGGCCCAGAAGAACATCCAGATGGCCAGGGCGACCAGCACCACGGCGACCGGGATCAGCAGGTAGAGGGCGGACATGGGAACCTCCGGGTCAGGGGCGGCTGCTGGCGTCGGCCAGGACCGCGGGGGCATGGCCGGTAGCGGCGGCGACCGGCCGGCTGCCGGCTTTCACCCGGCTCAGGCGCAGGGCATTGAGCACCACCACCAGCGAGCTGGCCGACATGCCGATGGCCGCCCAGCCGGGGGTGATCCAGCCGAGGGCGGCGAACGGCAGGATCAGGCCATTGTACAGGCAGGCCCAGGCGAGGTTCTCGACGATGATGCGGCGGGTGCGTCGCGCGACGTCCAGGGCCTGCACCAGGCTGGCCAGGCGGTTGGACAGGAGCACGGCATCGGCGCTGGTCTTGGCCAGGTCGGTGGCGCTGCCCATGGCCACGCTGATGTCGGAGCCGGCCAGTACCGGCACGTCGTTGACGCCGTCGCCGAGCATCAGCACGCGGCGTCCCTGCTGGTGCAGCTCGCGCAGCACGGCGAGCTTGGCGTCCGGAGTGAGGCCGCCGCGGGCGTCGTCGATGCCCAGTTCGGCGGCGACGCTGGCGACCATCGGCGAGCTGTCGCCGGACAGCAGCAGCACCTGCCAGCCACGGGCGCGGGCGGCGTCGACCAGCGCGCTGGCGTCGCCGCGCAGGCGGTCGTCGAGGCGCAGCCAGGCCAGCGGTCCCTGCTGGTCGCCGAGCAGCAGCCACTGGCCCGGTTCGGCCGGCATGGCCGGTGGCGTCTGGCCGGCCAGCTGGCTGACGAAGACCGGCTCGCCGATGCGCAGGCAACGGCCGTCGACCCGCCCGTCGAGGCCCTTGCCGGGCTCGCTGTGCACTTCCTCGGCAGCCAGCGGGGCGCGGCCGAAGGCGCGGGCGATGGGATGCTCGGAGCGGTTTTCCAGAGCGGCGGCCAGGCCCAGGCAGGCCTGGCTGTCGAGGGCGCCGAGCGGGCGCACCTCGCGCAGGGTCAGGCGGCCTTCGGTGAGGGTGCCGGTCTTGTCGACGATCAGGGTGTCGATCTGGTTGAGGCTTTCCAGCACGTGGCCGCGGGTCACCAGCAGGCCGAGCTGGTGCAGGCTGCCGGTGGCGGTGGTCAGCGCGGTGGGGGTGGCCAGCGACAGGGCGCAGGGGCAGGTGGCGACCAGCAGGGCGAGGACGATCCAGAACGCCCGCTCGCTGTCGATCTGCCACCAGACCGCGCCGACCACCACGGCGGTGAGCAGCACGATGACCAGGAACCACTGCGCCACCTTGTCGGCCAGCTGCGCCAGGCGCGGCTTGTCGGCCTGGGCGCGCTCGAGCAGGCGGACGATGGCGGACAGGCGGGTGTCGTCGCCGAGCGCCTCGACCTGCAGGGTCAGCGGCCCCTCGACGTTGAGGGTGCCGCCGGTGACGCGCTGGCCGACGCCGCGCGGCTGCGGCAGGTATTCGCCGGTGAGCAGCGACTCGTCGATGCTCGACTGGCCGGCGAGGATGGTGGCGTCGGCCGGGATCACCGCGCCGGGCGGCACCAGCACGCGGTCACCGAGCTGCAGCTCGCTGAGCAGGATGCGCTGGCTCTGCTCCTGGTCGTCCAGGCGCAGGCAGGAGGCCGGCAGCAGGTTGACCAGCTGGGCGGTGACCTGGGCGGTGCGCTCGCGGGCGCGGCGCTCCAGGTAGCGGCCGGCGAGCAGGAACAGGGCGAACATGCCGACGGCGTCGAAGTACAGCTCGCCCTCGCCGCTGACGGTGGCCCACAGGCCGGCGACGTAGGCGCCGCCGATGGCCAGCGACACCGAGACGTCCATGGTCAGGTGGCGGGTGCGCAGGTCGCGCAGGGCGCCGCGGAAGAACTGCCCGCAGCAGTAGAAGACGATCGGTGTGGTGAGGAACAGGCTGGTCCAGCGCAGGATGCGGTCGAAGCTGTGACTGAGGTCGAGGTTGAACTCCGGCCAGGTGGCCATCGAGGCCATCATCACCTGCATCCACAGCAGGCCGGCGACGCCGAGCTGGCGCATGGCCCGGCGATTCTCCCGCTGCATCTGCTCGGCGGCGGCGTCGGCCTGGTAGGGGTGCGCGGCGTAGCCGATCCGGCGCAGCTCGGCGAGCAGCTGGCTGAGCGGCAGGCGGGCGTCGTCCCAGCGTACCTGCAGGCGCTGGTTGGACAGGTTGAGGCTGGCCTCGCTGACGCCGGGCAGCTTCTTCAGGTGGTGCTCGATCAGCCAGCCGCAGGCGGCGCAGCTGATGCCCTCGATCAGCAGGCAGGTCTGCGCCTGTTCGCCGTTGTGCTGGACCAGGCCCTGCTGCACGTCGGCACGGTCATAGAGGGCCAGTTCGTCGCTCAGGGCCTTGGGCAGTGCCTCGGGGTTGGCGGCGGTTTCGCTGCGGTGGCGATAGTAGCTTTCCAGGCCGCCGGCGACGATGGCCTCGGCCACCGCCTGGCAGCCCGGGCAGCACATGGCCCGCGATTCGCCGAGCACGTGGGTGTGGTAGGGGCTGCCGTCGGGAACCGGCAGCCCGCAGTGGAAGCAGGGCAGGGGCGTGGTCATGCCGCGGCGATCAGGGCGCGAGCTGGATCGGACGGCCGTCTTCCAGGACGAATTCGTCGAACAGGCGCCAGTCCTTGCCGCCCTCGCTGCCGATCAGCTCGACGAAGCGGCGGCCGCTGACCGCATCCTGCATCTGGCCGCGGTACAGCCCGGCCTCGCCGGCCACCGGCTGGAGAATGACGCGGCGGTCGCGCTCCGGCTGGGTCGGCGAGATCAGGTTGAGCACCAGCTGCGCCGGCTGGCTGATGCCGCTCAGGCGCAGCTCGGCGCTGCCGGCCTGCTCGTCGAGGGTCAGGCCGGCCTGCATGCCCAGGCGCTTGGCCAGTTGCTCGCGCTCGAGCGACTGGTTGATGCCCTTGCCGACGTCGTAGTAGTTGTCGGCCACCAGGGTGTCGGCGGTACGTACGGATACCACCACCAGGGTCACCCCCAGCACCACGGCGATGGCCAGGATGGCGATGACGAACCAGGCCCAGAACTGCTTGTACCAGCGACTGGTGATCTCGGGCTGCTGCATGCTCTCTCTCTACTGTCAGCGGACGCGCGGGCCGATGAAGCGGCTTTCGGCGTCGAAGGTCTTGCCGGGAAGATCGGCGGCCTGGATTGTAAAGAGAATCTCGTTGGTGGTGGAAGGCAGCTTTTCCGGATCGATGGACAGCTCGATCGGTACCGACAGCACCTCGCCGGCGGCGGCGCGCACCTCACGGCTGCCTTCCAGGGCCAGGCCGTCGAGCCCCTCGACGCCGATGGTGTAGACGTGCTCGCGCTGGTCCTTGTTCATGATCCGTAGGGTGTAGACGTTCTCGATGCGGCCTTCCTCGTTCTCGCGATAGAGCACGCGGTCCTTGAGCACGTCCAGCTCGGCCAGCGGGCGCATCAGCAGGGCGGTACCGAAGGCGCCCATCATGATCAGCAGGGCGATGGCGTAGCCGATCAGGCGGGGGCGGACGATATGGGTCTTGTGGCCGTTGAGGTTGTGCTCGGTGGTGTAGCCGACCAGGCCGCGCGGATAACCCATCTTGTCCATGATGCTGTCGCAGGCGTCGACGCAGGCGGCGCAGCCGATGCAGGCGATCTGCAGGCCGTTGCGGATGTCGATGCCGGTCGGGCAGACGTGCACGCACATCTTGCAGTCGATGCAGTCGCCGAGGCCCTGGGCCTTGTAGTCGGCATCCTTCTTGCGCGGGCCGCGCCTCTCACCGCGGTTGGCATCGTAGGAGACGATCAGGGTGTCCTTGTCGAACATCACGCTCTGGAAGCGCGAGTAGGGGCACATGTGGATGCACACCTGCTCGCGCAGCCAGCCGGCGTTGCCGTAGGTGGCCAGGGTGAAGAAACCGACCCAGAACAGCGCCCAGCCCTCGAGGTTGAAGGTGGCGAGATCGACCACCAACTGGCGGATCGGGGTGAAGTAGCCGACGAAGGTTAGCGCGGTGAGCAGGGCCACGCCCAGCCAGATGGCGTGCTTGGCGGCCTTGCGCAGGAACTTCCCGGCGCTCATCGGCTGCTTGTCGAGCTTCATGCGCTGGTTGCGGTCGCCCTCGGTGACCTTCTCCGCCCACATGAACACCCAGGTCCACACGCTCTGCGGGCAGGTGTAGCCGCACCAGACGCGGCCGGCGAACACGGTGATGAAGAACAGGCCGAAGGCGCAGATGATCAGCAGCCAGGACAGCAGCATGAAGTCCTGCGGCCAGAAGGTGGCGCCGAAGATGTAGAACTTGCGCTCCGGCAGGTTCCACCAGACGGCCTGGCGATCGCCCCAGTTGAGCCAGGCGGTGCCGAAGAACATCAGGAACAGGAAGGCGCCACTGACCAGGCGGATGTTGCGGAACAGCCCGGTGAAGGACTTGGTGTAGATCATCTCGCGCTTGGCGTAGAGGTCCACGCTTTCGCCTTTCTTGACAGGGGCGGGGGTTACATCCTGGACGGGAATCTTGTCGCTCATCGGTCTCTACCACGGCTGGAGGAGGAGAGGTGCCTCGCGGTACATGGCCACGGGGGCTGTTCACCATGGGTGCAATGGTACGCCTAATGGCGACGGGCTGCATGCGACGGGTCGTCGCGCGATACCTGGTGGGGTATCGCGTTGGCGTGGTTTTTGTGATTCGCGCGCAATGAAAAACGCCGCCCTCCGGAGGCCGGGGGGCGGCGTTGTCGGTTACGACCCTGGCGCTTACTTCTGCGACAGGCTGTACACGTAGGCAGCCAGCAGGTGCACCTTGTCGTTGCCGAGCAGCTCCTGCTGCGCCGGCATCTGGCCCTGGCGGCCGAGGCGGATGGTCTGCTGCAGCTGGGTCAGGCTCGAGCCGTACAGCCAGCCGGCGCTGGCGGTCAGGTCCGGGGCGCCCATGGCCGGAGTACCCTTGCCCTGCGGGCCGTGGCAGGCGACGCAGTTGGTGGCGAAGATCTTCTGGCCGGCGGCGACGTCGGCACCGTGGCCTTCCGGCAGTTTCAGGCCGGCCAGCTCGCTGCGCACGTAGGCGGCGACGTTCTTCACGCCATCCTCGCCGATGACCGCGGCCCAGGCCGGCATGATGCCGTGACGGCCGCCGAGGATCGAGGTCTTGATGGTGTCGGCCTCGCCGCCCCAGCGCCAGTGGGCGTCGGTCAGGTTGGGGAAGCCGTAGCTGCCCTTGGCGTCGGAGCCGTGGCACACCGAGCAGTTGGAGGCGAACAGGCGCGCGCCCATCTTCAGGGCCTGCTCATCCTTGGCCACCTCGGCCACCGGCATGGCGGCGTACTTGGCGAACAGCGGGCCGTACTCGGCGTCGGCGCGGTCCATTTCCTTCTTCCACTGGTTGACGCCGGTCCAGCCGTTCTCATAGCCCGGCAGGACGCCCTTCCAGTTGCCTAGGCCCGGGTAGAGCACCAGGTAGCCGAGGGCGAAGATCACGGTGCCGACGAACAGCAGGAACCACCACTTGGGCAGCGGGTTGTCGTACTCCTCGATGCCGTCGAAGCTGTGGCCCACAGTCTGATCGGTGGTGTCCTGACGCTGGCCCTTGCGGGTCGCGAACAGCAGCCAGGTCAGCGCCACTATGGTGCCGAGGCTGAGTACGGTGACGTACCAATTCCAGAAACTGGTCATTCGTGCTTACTCCTAGAAGCTTCTTCTTCACGCTTTTCGGATTTGGGCTCATCGGCGAACGGCAGATTGGCCGCTTCGTCGAAGCTCTTCTTGCGCCTGCCGCTGAAGACCCAGAGCAGCAGGCCCACGAAGGCGATCAGTACGATGGCTGTGCCCAGTCCACGCAGAGTCCCGATATCCATGGTGCGTTACCGTTTGTTCTTGATGCTGGTGCCGAGGACCTGCAGGTACGCGACTAGCGCGTCCATTTCGGTCTTGCCCTTGACCGCGTCGCGGGCACCGGCGATGTCTTCCTCGGTGTACGGCACGCCCAGGGTACGCATGGCCTGCAGCTTGGCGGCGGTGTCCTTGCCGGTCAGCTTGTGCTCCACCAGCCAGGGGTAGGAGGGCATCTTCGACTCCGGCACCACGTTGCGCGGGTTGTACAGGTGGGCGCGGTGCCAGTCGTCGGAGTAGCGGCCGCCGACGCGGGCCAAGTCCGGACCGGTACGCTTGGAGCCCCACAGGAACGGGTGATCCCAGACGCTCTCGCCGGCGACCGAGTAGTGGCCGTAGCGCTCGGTTTCGGCGCGGAACGGACGGACCATCTGCGAGTGGCAGCCGACGCAGCCTTCCCTGATGTAGATGTCGCGGCCTTCCAGTTGCAGCGCGGTGTAGGGCTTCATGCCTTCCACCGGCTCGTTGACCACGTCCTGGAAGAACAGCGGCACGATCTGGGTCAGGCCGCCGATGCTGACGGCGATGACCATCAGCAGCGCCATCAGGCCGATGTTCTTCTCGACAATGTCATGATTCTTCATCAGTGGGCTCCTTGAACCACGAACTTCTCGGCGGCGGCCATTTCAGCGGCCTTGGCCACGCGCACGGTGCGCCAGGTGTTGTAGGCCATCAGCAGCATGCCGGTCAGGAAGAAGGCGCCGCCGATCATGCGCACCAGGAAGCCCGGGTGGCTGGCTTCCAGCGCCTCGACGAAGGAGTAGGTCAGGGTGCCGTCCTCGTTGACCGCGCGCCACATCAGGCCCTGGGTGATGCCGTTGACCCACATGGAGGCGATGTACAGCACGGTGCCGATGGTGGCCAGCCAGAAGTGGGCGTTGATCAGGCCGATGCTGTGCATTTCCTTGCGGCCGAACACCTTCGGCAGCAGGTGGTACAGCGAGCCGATGGACACCATGGCGACCCAGCCGAGGGCACCGGCATGCACGTGGCCGATGGTCCAGTCGGTGTAGTGGGACAGGGCGTTGACGGTCTTGATGGCCATCATCGGGCCTTCGAAGGTGGACATGCCGTAGAAGGCGAGGGAGACCACCAGGAAGCGCAGGATCGGGTCATGGCGCAGTTTGTGCCAGGCCCCGGACAGGGTCATCATGCCGTTGATCATGCCGCCCCAGCTCGGAGCGAGGAGGATGACCGACATCACCATGCCGAGGGACTGGGCCCAGTCCGGCAGGGCGGTGTAGTGCAGGTGGTGCGGACCGGCCCAGATGTACAGGGTGATCAGCGCCCAGAAGTGCACGATGGACAGGCGGTAGGAGTACACCGGACGCTCGGCCTGCTTGGGCACGAAGTAGTACATCATGCCGAGGAAGCCGGTGGTCAGGAAGAAGCCCACGGCGTTGTGGCCGTACCACCACTGCACCATGGCGTCGGTGGCGCCGCTGTACAGCGAGTAGGACTTGAACAGGGTGACCGGGATCTCCATGTTGTTGACGATGTGCAGCATCGCCGTCACCAGGATGAACGCCCCGAAGAACCAGTTGCCCACGTAGATGTGCTTGGTCTGGCGCTTGAGGATGGTCCCGAAGAACACCACCGCGTAGGAAACCCAGACGATCGCCAGCAGGATGTCGATCGGCCACTCCAGCTCGGCGTACTCCTTGGAGGAGGTGAAGCCCTGCGGCAGGGTGATCACGGCGAGCACGATCACGGCTTGCCAGCCCCAGAAGGTGAAGGCGGCGAGGGTGTCGCTGAACAGGCGTGCCTGGTTGGTGCGCTGCACTACATAGTAGGAGGTGGCGAACAGGGCGCAGCCGCCGAACGCGAAGATCACCGCGTTGGTGTGCAACGGACGCAGGCGACCGAAGCTGGTCCACGGCAGGTCGAAGTTCAGGCTCGGCCAGACGAGCTGGGCGGCGATCAGCACACCCAGACCCATCCCAATGACCCCCCAGATTACCGTCATGACGGCGAACTGGCGGACCACCTTGTAGTTATAAGCAGTCGGACTGATTGCTGTACTCATTGCAGGGGTTCCACGGTTATGGACTTTCGGGACAAAAAACGGCGGCAAGTATGGAGAAAGGAGGTAGCCATTGCAACGCAACCTCTTGTCGTGCAAGGGATTGCGCGCCGGAGAAAAAGGCCGTCTCCCGCCATGTTGTCGTCGTCACTGTGGCGCAGAACGGAGTCTCGAAAGACGCCGCAAGGGTGCTGTCGCGTTGTTTTTGTAACGGCGTGCGACTGGGGGGAGAGCTTAGTCCTCGGCGCCGAGGCTGTGAAGGAAACTTCGGGATAGGTGCGACACTTGGTCGCGCGTGGCGAGGGGCTTCGAGAAGGGGGGGAAAGGGCGGCGAGGAGAAGGGCGCGCCGCATTGCGCGGCGCGCCCCCGGTCTTACTTGGCGGACTGTTGCGACAGGCTGTACACGTAGGCAGCCAGCAGATGCACCTTGTCGTTGCCCAGGTAGGGTTGCTGGGCCGGCATCTGGCCCTGGCGGCCGAGGCGGATGGTCTGCTGCAGCTGGGTCAGGCTCGAGCCGTACAGCCAGCCGGCGCTGGCGGTCAGGTCCGGAGCGCCCATGGCCGGAGTACCCTTGCCCTGCGGGCCGTGGCAGGCGACGCAGTTGGTGGCGAAGATCTTCTGGCCGGCAGCGACATCGCCTTCGGCACCGGCCGGCAGCGGGAGACCGGCCAGCTCGCTACGCACGTAGGCGGCGACGTTCTTCACGCCATCCTCGCCGATGACCGCGGCCCAGGCCGGCATGATGCCGTGGCGGCCGCCGAGGATCGAGGTCTTGATGGTGTCGGCCTCGCCGCCCCAGCGCCAGTGGCTGTCGGTCAGGTTGGGGAAGCCGTAGCTGCCCTTGGCGTCGGAGCCGTGGCACACCGAGCAGTAGGAGGCGAACATGCGCGAGCCCATCTTCAGGGCCTGCGGGTCCTTGGCCACCTCGGCCACCGGCATGGCGGCGTACTTGGCGAACAGCGGGCCGTACTCGGCGTCGGCGCGGTCCATCTCGCGCTGCCACTGGTTGACCTGGGTCCAGCCGTTCTCGTAACCCGGCAGGACGCCCTTCCAGTTGCCCAGGCCCGGGTAGAGGGCCAGGTAGACGGCGCCGAAGATCAGGGTGCCGATGAACAGCAGGAACCACCAGCGCGGCAGCGGGTTGTCGTACTCCTCGATGCCGTCGAACGAGTGACCCATGGTCTGGTCGGTGGTGTCGGGGCGCTGGCCCTTGCGGGTCGCGAAGATCAGCCACCACAGCACCACCAGGGTACCGATGGTGAGGATGCTGACGTAGATACTCCAAAAGCCTGTCATGGATGATTACTCCTGGCTGAGGCCGCGCATCAGCGCTTGTTCTTGAGGCTGGTGCCGAGGACCTGCAGGTACGCGACCAGCGCGTCCATTTCGGTCTTGCCCTTGACCGCGTCGCGGGCGCCGGCGATGTCGGCATCGGTGTACGGCACGCCCAGGGTGCGCATGGCCTGCATCTTGGCGGCGGTGTCCGAGCCGGTCAGCTTGTGCTCCACCAGCCAGGGGTAGGAGGGCATCTTCGATTCCGGCACCACGTTGCGCGGGTTGTACAGGTGGGCGCGATGCCAGTCGTCGGAGTAGCGGCCGCCGACGCGGGCCAGGTCCGGACCGGTACGCTTGGAGCCCCACAGGAACGGGTGATCCCAGACGCTCTCGCCGGCGACCGAGTAGTGGCCGTAGCGCTCGGTTTCGGCGCGGAACGGACGGACCATCTGCGAGTGGCAGCTGACGCAGCCTTCCTTGATGTAGATGTCGCGGCCTTCCAGCTGCAGCGCGGTGTAGGGCTTCATGCCTTCCACCGGCTCGTTGACCACGTCCTGGAAGAACAGCGGCACGATCTGGGTCAGGCCGCCGATGCTGACGGCGAGCACCATCAGCAGCGCCATCAGGCCAATGTTCTTCTCGATGATTTCGTGCTTGTTCATCAGTGGGCTCCTTGAACCACGAACTGCTCGGCAGCGCTCATTTCAGCGGCCTTGGCGACGCGAACGGTGCGCCACACGTTGTAGGCCATCAGCACCATGCCGAAGAGGAAGAAGGCGCCGCCGATCATGCGCACCAGGAAGCCCGGGTGGCTGGCTTCCAGCGCCTCGACGAAGGAGTAGGTCAGGGTGCCGTCCTCGTTGACCGCGCGCCACATCAGGCCCTGGGTGATGCCGTTGACCCACATGGAGGCGATGTACAGCACGGTGCCGATGGTGGCCAGCCAGAAGTGGGCGTTGATCAGGCCGATGCTGTGCATTTCCTTGCGGCCGAACACCTTCGGCAGCAGGTGGTACAGCGAGCCGATGGACACCATGGCGACCCAGCCGAGGGCACCGGCATGCACGTGGCCGATGGTCCAGTCGGTGTAGTGGGACAGGGCGTTGACGGTCTTGATGGCCATCATCGGGCCTTCGAAGGTGGACATGCCGTAGAAGGCGAGGGAGACCACCAGGAAGCGCAGGATCGGGTCATGGCGCAGTTTGTGCCAGGCCCCGGACAGGGTCATCATGCCGTTGATCATGCCGCCCCAGCTCGGAGCGAGGAGGATGACCGACATCACCATGCCGAGGGACTGGGCCCAGTCCGGCAGGGCGGTGTAGTGCAGGTGGTGCGGACCGGCCCAGATGTACAGGGTGATCAGCGCCCAGAAGTGCACGATGGACAGGCGGTAGGAGTACACCGGACGCTCGGCCTGCTTGGGCACGAAGTAGTACATCATGCCGAGGAAGCCGGTGGTCAGGAAGAAGCCCACGGCGTTGTGGCCGTACCACCACTGCACCATGGCGTCGGTGGCGCCGCTGTACAGCGAGTAGGACTT